>DASQDN010000487.1:0-7232 GCA_035634155.1 Bryobacteraceae bacterium
AAGCGAATGCCGGCACGTTCGGCGATCTCTTCAAAGGTGATGGGCGCGGGCGCGAGAGCCGCCGCCAGCAGAAGCGCCGGCGCTAAATACATCACGGATCGGGCCTGCATTCCTCCCCCTGATTATAGCTCCCGGCTGATATGATGAAGGCGAGCGCCGGCCCGCACGCAAGCCTTATCCATGAAGTTCCTGGTCGTGTTTTGCATGTTGTTCTTCGTCGCCGCCGCGTCTCCTGCCGCGACCTTTGACGAGTTGTCGACGCGTGCCGCTGCGGCTCGTGACGCGAACCGCATCTCCGAGGCCATCGAGTTATACCGGCAGGCTCTGGAACTCAATCCGAAGTGGCAGGAAGGAGTGTGGTTCCTGGGAACGTTCCTTTATCAAAAGGGCGACTATGCGGGAGCGCAGAAGGCGTTCGGGAGATTCGTGACACTGGCTCCGCAGGCGGGGCCGGCCTGGGGACTGCTCGCGCTGGCTGAGTTTCGAACGGGCGCTTATGATTCCGCTCTGGAGCATCTGGAACGCAGCCTGGACTTAAAGGCAGGGGAGCAGGAAGGAATCGGGTTCATTTTGCGATACCACCATGCCCAACTGTTGACGCGCGCCGGCGCGTTCGAGCAGGCGTTGCGGGCGTTTCGACCTTTTCTGCAATCGGGTTCGGCGGATCCGTCTCTGCTGGCTGCAGTCGGGTTGGCGGCGCTGCACCGGCCCCGGCTTGTGGGCGATGTTCCTGCCGCAGAGTTGGAGTTGCTTCAGGCTGCGGGCAAGGCTACGGCGCTGACAATGTCGGGACGCACCGATGAAGCGCGGGCCTCGTTTGCTGACTTGTTAAAGCGATTTGGAGGGTCGCCGGATATTCATTATCTCTACGGCTGCTTCCTGTTTCCCACGAGTCCCGATGAGGCGATCGCGGAGATGAAGCGCGAGTTGGCGATCTCGCCCAATCATCCGGGCGCTTCGGCGATGATTGCCTGGTCGCTGCTGGTGGACGCCGACCCTGGGGCTGCGCTACCTCACGCACAGATCGCTGCGGCGGGCGAGCAGAAGTCGGCTACAGCGCAGTATGTAATGGGGCGATCTCTGCATGAGACGGGCAGGTCCAAGGAAGGGCTGCCGTATCTGGAAGCAGCGGCTTCGCTGGATGCTAGCAATTGGGAGAATCGGGTGGCGCTGGTGACTGCGTACGCGAAGCTCGGCCGCTATGCGGACGCGAAGCGGGAACGCGCGAATGCGCTTCGGTTAAGCGCGGAGGCGGCCGGCATTGCGCAGCGTTAGCCTTTGCGCGGTGCTGCTGTCGCTTGTGTGCGGCGGCGCGTCGGCGGCGGACGTGACTTGCGCGACGTGTCATAAGAAGCAGGCTACGTCCCAGCCCGGCACGTTCATGGCGCATGCGTTGATGCTTCGCACCTATCCCAAGCTGACGAAGACGCTCGGCGGGTACACATACACGGTGGAGACTCGTGGAGGGAAGAGCACGTACTCGGTCACTGATGGCGTGGATACGATCGCGGTTCCGATCCGTTGGGCGTTTGGGGCGAAGACGCAGACGTGGGTGTTAGAGCGCAACGGCAAACTCTACGAGAGCCTGGTCAGTTTTTATCCCAAAGTGAATGGGCTCGACGTGACGATGGGGGATCAGCATATCACGCCTACGACGCTGCTCGAAGCGTTTGGCCGTGAGTTGCCCGATCGCGATGTGCGGGCTTGCTTTGATTGTCATGCCACGGGCGCGGTTGTGAATCGGCAGGTGCAGTTCGAGACTTTAAAACCGGGCGTGCAGTGCGGGCGATGTCACACCGGCGCGAACGAGCATCTGAAGGCGATCTCCAAGGGCAAGAGCACGCCGATGCCGGCGCGTTTGGGAAAGATGACGCCGGAGGACACATCGAACTTCTGCGGGCAATGTCATCGGACGTGGGATTGGGTGGTGCGGAATCGACTGCGCGGCGAAGCGACGGTTCGCTTCCAACCCTATCGGTTGGCGAACAGTGCTTGCTATGACGGCGGCGACTCACGCATCAGTTGCACGGCTTGCCACGATCCTCATCAGGACCCGGTGGTGGGCTCGGCTGCGTATGACGAAAAGTGTCTGGCTTGCCACTCGACGGCCGCTGTCGTTGCCAAGCAGAAGATGTACAAGGCTTGTCCCGTGGGCAAGGCAGAATGCTCGAGTTGCCACATGCCGAAGGTTCCGCTACCCGGCGGCCACCAGACGTTCACGGATCATCACATTCGCGTGGTTAAGGCGGGCGAACCATACCCGAACTAGGGTTTTGCATTATGCAAGGAAACGTGAAAGACTTGAGGGGTGACCTGGTTGAAGGTTAGTCCCCTCGTAGGGCTCGCTCTTGGGGCAGCATGGCTGATGTCGGTGGACGCACAGGCGCAATCGCCCGCCAATAAGCCCTCGGGGTTTGAGACCACGGTCCAGCCCTTTCTCGCGAAGAACTGCTACGGATGCCACAACACGAAGGTTCGTGTTGCGGACCTGGACGTTCAGGCATACAAGACGGAAGACGCAGTGCTTTCCGATCGTGATCGCTGGGAGCACATTCTGGAAAAGATCGAGACGCAGCAGATGCCTCCCAAAGGCTCACCGCGGCCGGATGCTGCCGATCGAAAGGCTGTGACTGAGTGGATCCAGGCAAAGTTCGAGGCAGCGGATAAAGCTGCGAAGCCGAATCCCGGGCGCGTGACGGCTCGGCGTTTGAATCGGGCGGAGTACAACAACACAGTTCGCGACTTGCTTGGCGTCGACTTGAAACCTGCCGACGCGTTTCCTCCTGACGACTCCGGTTATGGCTTCGACAACATCGGCGACGCGCTGTCGTTGTCGCCTGTGCTGATGGAGAAGTACATGACGGCTGCTGAGACGGTGACGCGCGCCGCTTTGTTCGGATTGCCTGCTCCGCAGCCGACGGTGATTCGGCATCAGCCTCCGTATCGTTTGGGTCTGGATGGCGGCGATAACACTCGTACCTTGGCGCTTCTGCCTTATACGATTACCAACTACGACCTTACGGGTTTGAGCATGCCGAGCGCGCTGCACACAACCCACCGTTTCCCGGCGACCGCCGATTATGTCTTCCGGGTATCGCCGGAAGGAAATCGACCGAGGCCGTCGGACCCGTTCGAGGTTGCGATCTGGATCGATGGCAAGCAGGCCGCATCATTGTGGTTCGAGGCCGCAACGGTGGGCACCGGGATGGAGGGTTTTGACCAGGAAGTGAAGATTCGCGTCACGGCCGGCGATCACGCGATTGCCGTTTCTCCGCTGCGCATTTTTGAGGGATTGCCGGCCAAGTATGGCGGGTTAAAGCCGACAGCGAAGGCGGAGACCGAGGCCGATACAAGGCCGTTTACTCCGCCCCCTCCGCCAGCCGATGCAACTCCGGAGGAGAAAGCGGAGTTTGAGCGGCGGCGCGCCGCCTTTGGCAATCGCGCTCGGCGTCCGCAGCGTCCGCCATCGGTGGCCGATATCAGTTTTCGTGTGAACTTCGTCGAGGTGAAGGGGCCGTTCGATGCTGACACCAAGCCCTCGGATGAGTCTCGGAAGAAGGTGTTGGTTTGCGGGCATCTGGACGGGAAGCATGCTCCGGCCTGCGCTCGCACGATACTGACGGCGTTTGCGCGTAAGGCTTACCGGCGCAACGTCAGCGAGGCTGAAATCGCGAAGCTGCTCAAGATTGTTGAGGCCGATCGTAAGGCCGGCGATTCGTTCGAAGAGGCTATCGCGATCGGCTTGCAAGCGGTGCTAGTCTCGCCAAATTTCCTGTTCCGTGTAGAGAAGGATCCGGTTACACCCGTGAGTTCGGGAGATCGGCTGGTGAGCCAGTATGAGCTTGCGACGCGGCTCGCCTATTTCCTGTGGAGTACGACGCCGGACGATCAGTTGTTGAGACTGGCGGGTCAGGGAAGGCTGCGGGCTCCGGGAGTGCTGGAGGCGCAGGTCCGCCGCATGTTGAAAGACCCTCGATCGCATGCGTTGATCGAGAACTTCGGTGGCCAATGGCTGCAGTTTCGAGCATTGGAATCGCATAAGCCCGATGTGAATAAGTTCCCGCACTTTGACAACTATGTGCGGACGTCCATGCAGAAAGAGACCGAGATGCTGTTTGCCAACATCATCCAGCAGGATCGGCCGATCACTGAGTTCCTTGACGCCAACTACACGTTCCTGAATCAACGCCTGGCGGAGTTCTACGGCATGAAGGGGATCACGGGGCCCGAGTTTCGGCGTGTGGAGTTATCGGGCACTAATCGCGGTGGTGTAATTACGCATGGCAGTGTATTGACGGTCTCGTCGTATACGAATCGCACATCTGTTGTGCTGCGCGGGAAGTACATCCTGGAGAACATCCTAAATGCTCCTGTGCCGCCGCCTCCGCCGAATGTTCCCGCCCTGGACGAGATGACTACCGGATCAAAGAAGTCCATGCGTGAAGCCATGGAAGAGCACCGGCAGAACCCGGTTTGCGCGTCGTGCCATTCCCGTATGGATCCGCTGGGCTTCGGACTGGAGAACTTCGATGCGGTGGGCGCGTGGCGTACGGAAGACGGCAAGTTCGCGATCGACAACTCGGGTACGCTGCCCGATGGCCGCAGCTTTAAGGGCCCGGCCGGCCTGCGAGAACTGCTGGCCAATGAGAAGGACGCCTTCACGCATGGCATGGTCGACAAGATGCTCACCTACGCGCTAGGGCGTGGCCTGGAGCGGTTCGATCGACCTGTGGTGAAGCGGATAGCGACGTCAGTGGCGGAGAACAATTACCGATTTTCCGCGTTGATTCTGCAAATCGTCAACAGCCTTCCGTTCCAGAAAACGGCGGTTGCTCGCGCAAGTTAAGGAGACTGAGCCATGTTCATTACGCGAAAGCATCTATCCAGACGAACTCTGTTGCGGGGGTTCGGCGCGGCGATTGGTCTTCCCTTATTGGAATCGATGACTCCGGCCCTTGCAACGCCTGCCGAAAAGGCGCTGGGGGCAAAGCGTTTTCTGGTTACGTATATGCCAGTGGGCACGACCATGAAGGTCTGGCCCGCAGAGGGCGCGGGCCGCGACTACAAGCTGTCGCGGATTCAGAAGCCTTTTGAGCCGCTACGAGAGCACTTTAGCATCCTGAGCGGCCTGGACCATCACCAGGCAAACGCGCTGGGCGATGGCGGCGGCGATCATGCTCGTGCGGGCGCGACGTTTTTGACGGGCGCTCATGCGAAGAAGACGTCGGGGGCCGATATACGCGCGGGCGTCTCGGTGGACCAGATCATTGCGGCGAAGACCGGGAAAGAGACGCGATTTGCGTCGCTGGAGCTGGGCTGCGAGGACTCGCGCATTGTGGGTGCTTGCGACTCGGGATATTCGTGCGCGTATCAGAACAGCATTGCGTGGCGGACGCCGACCTCGCCGCTGCCTCCGGAGAGCAATCCTCGCGAGGTGTTCGAGCGCTTGTTCGGCACCGAGGATTTGAGCTTGCCGGCAGAAGTGCGGGCTCGGAGGGCTCGGGCGCGGAAGAGCATTCTGGATCTCGTGCGAGACGATACTCAGTCGCTGGCCGCTGGACTCGGTCCCGCTGACAAGCGAAAGATCGACGAGTACTTGTTTGCCGTGCGTGAGATTGAACGCCGGATCGAGAGTGCGGAGAAAGAAAATCGCGAGTTCACACCGACGATCGACAAGCCATCCGGCGTGCCGGTGTCCTACGACGATTACGCGAAGATGATGTTCGATCTGCAGATTTTAGCGCTGCAGGCGGATTTGACGCGCGTTATTACATTCATGATGGGCCGCGAGGCTAGCTTGCGATCCTATCCCGAGATTGGTGTGATGGAGCCGCATCACCCGCTGACGCACCATCGCGGGGAACCGGAAAACATTGAGAAGGTAATCAAGATCAATGTTTATCACTCGCAGCTTGTGGCGGGGTTCCTGCAAAAGCTAAAGGACACGCCGGATGGTGAGCATAATCTGTTGTACAACTCGATGTTGGTGTATTCATCGGGCATTGCGGATGGAAATCGGCACACGCACGAGAACTTGCCCTGTATCTTTGCGGGAAATGGCGGGGGCGCGTTCAAGCATGGCCGGCACGTCGTTTACAAGAGCGGTACTCCGATGACGAACCTGTTCCTTGTGTTGATGGATCAGATGGGAATTCGGCAGGATTCGCTCGGCGATAGCACAGGACGGCTCGAGTATCTGACAGATTTGGCGTAGGCGGCGTGCCTTAGCGCGCGCTTTCCTTTACCTTCAAAATCTGGTTCGCCTGGACGTTGGTTAGCTTCTGTAGGACCCCAGACGGCCAGCGGATTTCGACGGCGGTTGCGGCCTTCTCCGAGCCGAGTCCGAAATGCACCGGCCCCGCGCTGGATGATGCGTAGCCCACACTTGTGGTCATGATGTTGTATTGATCGCCGGCTTTCGTGGTCACCTTCACTTCGGCGCCGATGCCGTCGCGGTTGCTTTTCACTCCTTGCAGATCGAGGGCGAGCCAGTTGCCCTTGCCGGGGCTTTGATTCAGCCAGATTTCGGATTCGGCCATCAAGGCGGTTGTGACGATGTCGATGGAACCGTCGCCGTCCAGATCCGCGAAGGCACAGCCCCGATGCCGAGAGGGAGGCGCGGCGGTGAGGCCCGCTTCCGCCGTGAGCGGCTGCCACTTTCCCTTCAGCCCCGGATTACGGAAGACTGTGTTGTGCTGGTCGACTTCGGAATCGGGAGGGGGCAGGGAAGACACGTGTCCTCGGGTGACGAAGAGGTCTTTCCAACCGTCCTGGTCGAAGTCGTAGAAGCCGGCGCCGAAGCCGGCCATGCGCCAGGTTGCGGTGCGCAGGCCCGACTGTGCGGTGATCTCCTTGAACTCTTTGCCGTCGACGTTGACCAACAGTGGAAACGTCTGGTGATGCAGCGCGACGTAGGCTATGTCGGGATAGCCGTCGTTGTTGAAGTCGCGGAAGTCCAGTCCCATACCGGAGATGAAGTTTCCGTCTTCGACCAGGGCTACGTTCGCGGGCAGTCCGACCTCTTCAAAGTTGGCGCCTTGGTTATGGAACAGGAAGTTGTACAGGGCGTCGTTTGGCACGAACAGGTCGAGCTTGCCGTCGCGATCGTAGTCGGCGATCCCGACCCCCATGCCTTTGCCTACATGGGCTCGCAGGCCCCACTTTGCGGAGACGTCTTGGAATGTTCCGTCGCCCTTATTGAGCAGGAGTTGATTGGGCAAACCTTTGTATAG
>DASQDN010000488.1:0-3317 GCA_035634155.1 Bryobacteraceae bacterium
ATGGAGTCCCCGGAGGCTGGTTTGAAAGTGCTCGCCCACGCCAACATGATGGATTACAAGCCGGCGACAGCTTTGATTACGGCGTACCACAACACCGTCGATTCCCACGTGCCGCGGGGTCGCATGCTGGTAGAACCCGAGGATATCCCTGGTCTGCTTAGCAAGGTGGCTACGCTGATTGCGCAGCGCGTATCGCGCAAGATGCAGCGTGAGCTACGCCATACCGAACGCCACTCCTAGGCTTCTTCTTCCGACAATCCGATTCCGATGATCTGCTGCTCGAAGGGGTCGAGCGCTCCTTTGAAGAAATGGTCCTCGGCTTCGATCCAGATGAGGCGCTTTGGCTCGGGAAGCGTGTCGAAAACCGCCTGCAACTCTTCTCGCGGACCATGTTCGTCGACCGTGCTGTGGAGGAAGATCTTCGGCTTGGCGCACTGCTGCACGTACTCGAAGTCCTTGTACTTGGTCGGGAAACCGACGGCGACTACGCGGCGCACCCAGGCGTCCTCGCAGCCTAAGCGGAGCACGACGCGCGAGCCGAAAGAGAAGCCCGCCAGCGAATAGGGCAGGTCCGGGTATTTGTCGCGCAACCAGGCCAGCGCCGCCCGAGCGTCATCCACTTCGCCGACCCCGCCGGCATGCTCGCCTTCGCTCAGGTTGACACCCCGGAAGTTGAAACGGAGAACGACGGCTCCGGATTTGCGGAGGCCGCGGGCGATGCGGTATATGACCTTGTTGTGCATCGTCCCGCCACCCTTGGGATGGGGGTGGCAGACGAGGATGGCCTCGCGGGGCTCGCCTTCTTCCGGTTCTTCGAGCAGGGCTTCCAGGCGGCCCGCGGGGCCGGCGATCATGTGCGATTCGATGCGGCGCGCCATGCTAGTTGGTTCGATAGTTGGTGAACTGCATGTCGATGCCGAAATCCTTGCCTTTGAGCAGCGCAATGATTTCCTGCAGGGTGTCGCGATCTTTGGCGCTGACTCGCACCAGGTCGCCTTGGATGGAAGCTTGGGCCTTCTTCTTTGAGTCCTTAATGGCTTTCACGATCTCGCTCGCCTTTTCTTTCGCGATGCCTTGCTGCAGCGTTACTTCCTGGCGAACGGAGGAGCCGGCCGCGGGTTGAATCGTCCCATAGCTGAGGCCTTTGAGCGGCACGTTGCGCTTGACCAGCTTGCTCTGAAGGATCTCGATGACGGCCTTGAGCTTGTACTCATCCGCGCTGGCGAGGACGAGCTTGTTGTCTTTCTCGTTCAGGTCGATGTTTGACTTGGAGTCTTTCAGGTCGTAGCGCGTGATGATCTCTTTCATCGCTTGCTGAAT
The DNA here is from genome assembly GCA_035634155.1 of Bryobacteraceae bacterium. GTDB lineage: Bacteria > Acidobacteriota > Terriglobia > Bryobacterales > Bryobacteraceae > DASQDN01. The sequence goes on from DASQDN010000488.1 coordinate 1,321, forward strand.
CGCATTAGAGACTTCGGCGAGATCGATTTTGGAAACGATATCGAAGCTGTTATCTGGCATGTGGGTGACGAGATCATCCTATCAAAGCAAGGAAAAAGGGCCGTGCCATGGCGACGGCCCTTGATGAAGGGAAGCTTTCGATGAGCAAGGAGGACGCTATGCGATATCAACGCCCATGCTGCGGGCGGTGCCGCGCACCGAGCGCATCGCGGCTTCGACGTCGAAGCAGTTCAAGTCCGGCATCTTGATCTTGGCGATCTCTTCGCTCGGCTTTTCGGTGATCTTGCCGACTTTGTTCTTGTTCGGTTCCGCCGAGCCTTTGGCCAGGTTGACGGCGCGCTTGATCAGCACCGGCACCGGCGGCGTCTTGGTGATAAACGTGAAGCTGCGGTCGGAATAGATGGTAATGACCACGGGGATGATCAGGCCTTCCTGATCCTTTGCATTGGTCTTCGCGTTGAAGGCCTTGCAGAACTCCATGATGTTGACACCCTGCGGACCGAGCGCAGTGCCGACGGGCGGGGCCGGGGTCGCCTTGCCCGCGGGAATTTGCAGTTTGACGGATCCAGTAACTTTCTTTGCCATTTTCGTTCCTTGCCAATGCCCGGCGTGCGGGTGTTATGTCTTTTCTACCTGCAGAAATTCGAGTTCGACCGGTGTCGCGCGGCCGAAAATTGTGACCAGAACGCGCAACGTGCTGCGCTCGGAATTGACTTCGTCCACCTTGCCGGTAAAGTTGGTGAACGGTCCGTCGACAATCCGGACGGTCTCGTTCTTGTCGAAGGTGAGCTTGGGCCGGGGAGCAACCGCGACGGTTTCCCGGTACAAAATCTTGTTGACTTCATCGGCCGTGAGCGGCACCGGTTCGCCGCCGCCGCCGACAAAGCCGGTGACCCGAGGCGTTTCCTTGATGTAATGCCGCATCGTGTCGTCCATGATCATTTGAACGAGCACATAGCCGGGGTAAAGCAGGCGCTTGCTGGTGACCTTCTTACCGTTCCGCATCTCGACGACTTCTTCGGTCGGGATCAGCACCTGGCCCAGCTTGTCCATAAAGCCGAATGCTTCCGAGCGATTGCGTAAAGACTCGGCGACCTTGTTCTCGAAGCCCGAATAGGTGTGGATGATGTACCAGCTCATGCCGTCGTCTTCGGCTGCGACGGGACCGGCAGAAATGGGCGGCTCGACGAGCGGCTCATCCACCGGAGGCAATCCGGAGAAGTCTTCGTCGGTTGGATCGGCGGGTACGTCGGTCGGGTACTGGAATGGATCTTGCTCGGGCATGCGCCGCCTTTACTTGGAGAACGTGTCGAACAGCTTATTAATCAACCGTACGATCAGGGAATCTACCACGAAGAAATAGGCTGCGAAGGCAAACACCGCTACGATCACTACCGTGGTGGTGGCGCGGACCTGCTTCCAGGTCGGCCACGTGACGCGGCGCATTTCCTGTTGCAGCTCCTCGAAGTAATTCTTCGTCTGGGCAGGCCATTGACCTGCTCGTTCCATCCAGCTATTCGCTTCCATTGATTCCCGGCTTTTCCTGAGTTGCTTGGCAGGGGCGGAGGGACTCGAACCCCCAAATGCGGTTTTGGAGACCGCTGTTTTGCCATTGAAACTACGCCCCTAATTGGTTGAGAGCTTTCGCCCTCAACCAGTTTACTTGATTTCGCGGTGCGGCTGGTGCTTACGGCACTTGGGACAGAACTTCTTCATTTCGAGACGTTCGGTGGTCGTCTTCTTGTTCTTCATGTTCGTGTAGTTCCGGTCCTTGCACTCAGTGCACTGAAAAGTGATGATCTCGCGTGCCATCGATTGCTCCTGCTGTTATTCGGACTTATTCCAAGATTTCCGCAACCGTGCCCGCGCCGACCGTGCGGCCGCCTTCGCGAATTGCAAAGCGCAAGCCCTTGGCCATGGCGACCGGTGTGATCAATTCCACTTCGAGCTGCACGTTGTCGCCGGGCATCACCATCTCGGTGCCTTCCGGCAACTTC
>DASQDN010000489.1:0-24197 GCA_035634155.1 Bryobacteraceae bacterium
CGCGTCGCCATAATCCGGATGTAGCGCGGTCAACGCTGAGCCCATGGGCGTCCAGGTCGCCAGGTCGACCGACCGCAGCATCTGGAATACCCGACCTCCAGCATCGCCCTGCTCTTCCGCGGCGCCGGTGCCGACGGCGTAATACACGTCATCGTGTCTCCAGACGAATGGGTCCGCGAAGTACCCCGAATAAACGGGTCGGAAGCTTTGCATCAGTCGAGCCGTTACTGAACCACGGGGATCGGCGCGACCGGCTCGTCGTCGTCTGCTGGCGTGAGGTCACTGTTGGCCGGTCCATTCACCACCTTACCCAAAGCGGTGAATCGCGACCCGTGGCATGGACAATCCCAGGTCTTCTCGGTTTTGTTCCAATCGACCACGCAGCCCAGATGCGGACAGATGGCCGACAACTCGTGGACCACGCCGGAATCGTCTTTGTAGCAAGCGATCTTCTGCAGCCCACGCCGCAGTACCGCGCCGCTCCCGTTGGCGATTTCATCCGCATCCTTTACATCGCCACCGGTCACATAGTCTACATACTGCGCGGCGACGTTCAAGTTTTCCTTCGTGAACTCGCCGAGAGATTTGACGGATTTTCGAGCAGGGTCGTAGATCTTGGTCCATTCATTGTCGCGATTGTGGATCAAGTCCCGAATCAGCATACCGGCGATGGTGCCATGCGTCATACCGTGGCCCGAATCCCCAGTGGCGATGTAGACGTTTTCGTCACCAGGATTGCGGCCGATGAACGCCAACCCATCCACGGGTTCCATCACCTGACCTGACCAGCGATACTCCACCACCTGAACATGCGGGAACACTTTGCGCGTCCATGCCTCCAGCCGGTCAAAACGCGATTCCGTGTCGTCAGCCTGCCCCGTCTTGTGATCCTCACCTCCGACAATCAAACAGTCGTGCGTATCCGAATGCGGCTGCAAGCGCACGTAGTGATACGGATCCAGCGTGTCCCAGTAGAGCGCCTTGGGGATAGCGCCTTTCGGTACCAGCGCTCCGATCACATACGTTCGATACGGAGCCTGCTTGGTGTGAATCGTGAGCCAGTCATTCACAGGCGAGTTCGTGGCAACCACCACGGCGTTTGCCCGGATCGTCTGGCCGCCCTCTGTCTTCACCCATGGACGCTCGCCGCCTTCAATGCTCACCACATGCGTGCGCGTATGAATTCGCCCACCCAGCCGCTCGATGGCTGCGGCCACGCCTGCCATGTACTTCACCGGATGGAACTGTCCCTGGTTCGGGAACAACAGCGCGGCGCCCGTGTTGAAGCCTTCAATCGGCGCGTGGTCTACTCGGCGAACGCCCGGCACTCCGGCGCGTTGTGCGGCTTCAAGCTCCTCGTCCAACTCCTCAATATCCTGCCCCGGACCCGAGAACAGATACCCGTCCAGCCGCGAAAAGTCGCAATCGATGTTCTCCTCGCGCACGATCGTCTCGATTTGGGTGACCGCGGTCTGGTGGCTCTCCGCCGCCAGTTGCGCTCCCCGTTCGCCGTGCAGGCGCTCCAATTCGATGTAGCGGTCATCCAGCGCGAAGCTCAAATGCGCCGTCGTACGACCGGTTTCGCCGCTGGCGACGACGCCGTCCTCCAGCACGACGACCGACACCCCTTCTTTAGCCAGCAGGTACGCAGTCGTCATTCCCGCGATGCCCGCGCCCACAATGCACACGTTCGTCTGCGCGTCCTCGGTCAACTGCACGCCGACCGGAATATCGGTAGTCGCCGTCCATATAGAATCAGTTTTACCGGCGTCGCTTTTCATGGTTCCACCCGCTTAGATGCCGTGGCCGCAACAATATTTCACGCCGAATGCCTTCCGCGCTGCCGATTGACGCTGTTCTGCCTCAGATAGTGCGCGCGCTTTCAATCTCGCGAAACCTCGTCCTGGAGGCGCCGCCCGGGGCGGGGAAGACGACTCGGGTGCCGCCTGCCCTCCTGCCTATGGTTCAAGACGAAGTGTTAGTGCTGGAGCCACGACGCATTGCCGCTCGGATGGCGGCTCGCCGGGTTGCTGACGAACTTCGAGAACGTATTGGGCAAACAGTCGGCTATCAAGTCCGCTTTGAGGAAGTGGGCGGGCCTGGCACGCGCCTTCGCTTCCTTACCGAAGGAGTACTCACCCGCCGGCTTTTAACCGACCCTCTTCTCCGCAAAGTCTCCGCGGTCGTGCTCGATGAGTTTCATGAGCGTCATCTGGACGCCGACTTAGCCCTCGCTCTGCTTCGCCGCCTGCAGCGATCCGCTCGGCCTGACCTGATGCTCGTGGTGATGTCCGCCACATTGCAGGCCGAGCCCATCGCCGCCTTTCTAGGAGACTGCCCGGTGGTCAGATCCGAGGGTCGCCTCTTCGACGTTTCGGTCTCCTACACGCCGCACTCCGCGCTGCCTTTGGAGGAACAAGTCGCCGCATCGGTCGAACGAGTGAAAGGCGCCGGTGACACGTTGGTCTTCCTGCCGGGCTCGGCCGAGATTCGGCGAGCGACGCGCGCGTGCGAAGGCGTTGCGCGAAGTCGCGGCTGGATGGTCGTGCCTCTGCACGGTGATCTTTCGCCGGAAGAACAGGACCGAGCCGTGCTTCCCGCGGACCGGCCCAAGCTGATCCTTTCCACCAACGTCGCCGAAAGCTCCATCACCATCGACGGTGTCACCACGGTCATCGACAGCGGCTTGGCACGCAGTGCGAGCGATTCTCCGTGGACAGGCCTGCCGACCCTGCAAGTGCAGCGAGTGTCGAAAGCCTCCGCTATCCAGCGTGCCGGCCGAGCCGGGCGTACACGTGCCGGCGCCGCCATTCGCCTATATCCATATGAGGACTTTCAGCGCCGTCCCGATCACGACGCTCCTGAGATCCAGCGGCGCGACCTATCGCAAACGCTGCTGACATTGCGCGCAATGAATGTTGATGAGTTGGGTTGGTTCGACTCGCCGCCCGCGGCTTCCTGGCAAGCTGCCGAAGCACTGCTCGATCGGCTTAACGCGAACGAGGATGCGGCGGAACTCGCGAGATTGCCCGTGCATCCCCGCATCGGCCGGTTGTTACTCGATGCTTCGCGACGCGGGGCTCGAGGCGACGCGTGCCGTGTCGCGGCATTGCTGAGCGCTGGAGATCGGCTCAACGTTGTTGACGTATTCCAGGCGCTCGCGCAGGAGCCGTCCTGGCGGGCACAGCAGATTGAAAAGCAGCTCCGGCGCATGCTGCGCGGAGAAGATGCAGGTTCCGATGAGGCGCTCCGGCTGGCAACGCTGGCAGCATTTCCCGATCGTGTCGGCCGACGTCGCACCGCTGGTGACATTCAGCTATCGAACGGTAAGCCCGCCCGCCTGACTGGAGAATGGCGAAGCGACCTTCTCATAGCCATCGACGTGGAGAATCGCAAAGACGCTGGCGCTCCGCTGATCCGCCTGGCTTGCCCAATTTCAGCGGAAGCGGTGGTTGACGTTTTCCCCCATCGCATCGAGGAACGTCAGGAACTTGTTTGGAACCGGGATGCTGAACGCGTGGAAGCGCGGACCGTTGTTCTTTATGACTCGCTGGTTCTTGAAGAAGCCCGAACCCTGCCTGAGCCCGAGGCCGCCGCGCAGATGCTCGCAACGAAGGCGATGGATGCAGGACTCCAGCGTTTCGCTGACGTCGAGGAGATCGACGGCTTGCTGGCGCGATCGGAGTTTGCAGCCGCCCATTCCAAGCTCCCTCGATTGACGCAGGACGACGTCCGCGCGGCATTGACCGAGCTATGCCAGGGTCTGCGATCTTTCAATGAACTGGAGTCGGTCGCTCGCGCCGGACTGCAGGACGTACTTCGGGAGAAGGCCGGCGGCGAGGCGCTGAATGAGATTGCTCCGGAACGCTTGCCACTCAAGGCCCGGCAAGTCAAGGTGCACTACGTTTCCGGCCAGCCGCCCTGGATTGCATCGCGCCTTCAGGACTTCTTCGGAATGCGCGATACGCCTCGCATCGCGCGCGGCAAGGCGCCGGTGGTGGCGCACTTGCTCGCTCCCAATCAACGCCCGGTGCAAATGACAACGGATCTTGCCGGTTTTTGGGAGCGGCTGTATCCACAGGTCAGACGTGAGTTATCGCGCCGCTATCCACGCCATTCCTGGCCCGAGAAACCCGAGTAGGCATATCGAACGCGTGGGCTAACAATCCATACGACCTCATGCGCTGCTCGTGTGAGTGGACGATGTTCACCGCCAGAACTTCATCCGCGGCGTACTCGGTCGCCAGCGCCTCCACGGCTTCACGAACCCTGTTGGGCGAACCCGTAAGAATACGGCGACCGACCGGGAGCGTCTCGGCTGGGAATCCCTCCTTGTAAAGGAACTCCTCGGCTCGCTCGACGCTTGGCACGGGTATCGGACGGCCGCGATAGAGTTGCAGCGCCATCATACGGAATGGATAGGAGAGCCGCATCGCAGTCTCGTCGGTGTCCGCACAAAAGACCCACGCCGCGACTGCGACTTTGGGCGCACTCGATCGCGTTGACGGCCGGAACTGCTGACGGTAGTACTTCGCGGACGCGGCTCCTTCCGAGTTGATGAAGTCCGCAAACGCGTACGGCAGTCCATGCTCGGCAGCCCACACTGCGCTCTGGGGTGACGAGCCCAGCATCCAAACCTCGGGCGCATGGAACCGGATCGCGGAATCACGCCGCGGCTCGAAATATCCAAGTAGTTCGATCAACTGCTCCGGAAAATCGTCGGGTGCAGCCTGCCGTCTATCCCGCTGTAAGGCCTCCGCGACGCGACCGCTGGTTCCCGCTGCCCGACCCACGCCCAGATCAATCCGATCCGGGTATAGTCCGGCATGCATGCTGAAGCTGGATGCAACCTTCAGCGGGCTGTAGTGCGGGAGCATGATGCCGCCGCTACCAACGCGGAGACTCGAGGTCACAGCGGCAATCGGCCCAATCAATACCTCCGGACTGTTACAGGCCAGCCCGGGCGTGCCGTGATGCTCAGCCACCCAATAGCGGTGAAAACCCAGCGACTCCGCCAGACGCGCAAGCTCGATGCTGTTGCGCAGCGCATCACCCGCTGTCGAGCCTTCCGGAATCGGCGACTGGTCAAGAACGCTGAGTGCAAACGCCATACTGCTGATGATGCGAATGGACTCGCTTGCGCTTCACCTCAAGTGCTCATCCAACTCCGATCGCGCGAATCCGCTAGACTCCTAAGAAGCTAGGTTGGTCGCGAGAATGGAAGACCTGAAGACAAGTGCCGAGTTGCACGCGAGTCCGGGTGAGGTGCAGGAGCAGCTTGAACGCGTCCTCGCATCCGAGCGCTTTCGCAAGTCCCCGAGCCTGTCCCATCTGCTCCGCTACCTGGTCACTGCAATGGTGAGCGGCCGCTCCGATCACTTAAAGGAAACCGTCATCGGAATCGAAGTCTTCGGGCGTCGCTCCGATTTCGACTGCCGCATCGACAACATCGTGCGCGTGCAGGCGCATCGCCTCCGCAAGTCGCTGGAGGCGTATTATGCGGAAGAGGGGAACGGCGATCGCATCCGCTTCGATATCCCCAAGGGAACCTACATCCCGCAATGGCGGCATGTAGACGAGCCCGAAGCGGTCGTCATTGCGCCGGTCCCGCAGCGTCCCACGACAGTAGAACTCGCCGACCTCAATCATCCTGAGCCGTTTGCAGCCGAGGCTCCGCTTGCGTTGCCGGCGCCGATGGAGTCTCCCGCGTCGCCGCGGCGGACCTTCTCGGCCCTAGCGGTGCTCAGCGCCTTGTTGGTTGGCATATGCGGCACAGGCGCCTTGCTGTTCGTGCCTGCGGTGCGAACTGCCATCGATCGAGTCACCGGCGCACCGGTTCCCGCAGCCGATAACCTGCGTGAGGCGCCGCTAGGCGATATCTGGAGCCCGTTCCTGCAACCGAACGTCGCCACGATCGCGTCTTTCACGAACCCGACTTTCCTCAGATCCACCAGCAGCCCGGTCTTCATCAGCTACCAGGGGCCGCTCAGCGCACCCACTGGCGCCAACATTGATATCTCGCCGAACGATCCAAATGTCGATCAGGACTTGATCCGAAAAATTGGGCCGCGTTTCTACTTCAGTGACAGTTGGACCGGGACGGGCGAAGTCCAGGCCGTTCATAAACTCACGCGCTTGTTCGCACGCGCCCAGTTTGACCTTCGCGTCGTTCGAAGCCGCTCTCTGACCTATAACGAGATGCAGCGTTCTAACCTTATATTCATCGGCTCTCCGTGGGGCAACCCGATCCTGGACAAGATCCGCGCCGTGGAAACACCGTTGGTCTGCTGTGATAACGGGAAGCTGTTGAACCATTCGCCGCGTCCGGGGGAGTTGCCGGTATACCAGACCACCCGTGAAACCGATACGGGCGAGCTTTCCTCTGCCTATGGATTGTTTAGCGTTTTGCCCGGCGTCGCGCCGGGGCGCAAGACCGCGATCTCCGCCGGACTGACGACGCATGGCACATGGTCTACGGTTGACTATGTGACATCCGAAGCGGGAGCCGCCGAAATCGCGCGGCGTCTTCGTCAGGAAACAGGCGGAAGAATGCCCGACTACTTTCAGGCGGTGGTTCGGACCGCAATCATCAATGGTGAGCCATCCCAGACAACACTCGTGCTGGCGCGGCCGGTGAACGCAAATTCAGCAGATAAGAAGTAGGCGCGTTTACTGTTTCGGTTTCAAGAAACCGCGCGAGTCAAGCCACTCCACAAAGCGCTGTGCCCATTGATTCTCGGGTGTGCTCTTATTCTCGCGTAGACCGAAGCCATGGCCGACGCCCGCATACACGTGAAGCTCGGCGGACGCTCCGGCCTTACGCATCGCCAGGTACAATTCGGGCAATCCCTGCGAGATATTAACCCGATCGTTTTCGCCACACGCGAGAAATGCTGGCGGTGTCTGCGGCGAAAGCGCCATATCCCGGGGAATCGCGGGGTAAATCAGTGCTTGGAATGCAGGCTTGGCGTTCAATTGGTCAATCGGATCAGAAGAATCGGCAGCAGGCGCTGCATCCCGCACCGCGGATAACGCGGCAAGCTGCCCGCCGGCGGAGAAGCCCATCACACCTACCCGATTCGGATCCACGCCCCATTCGGCTGCGCGGCTTCGAATCAGCCGTATCGCGCGGTGCGTGTCCGCGAGCGCATGACCTTCGACCGTGTAGGTGGATTCCTTCTCACGAGCCAAACGGTACTTGAGCACAAACGTGGCGACGCCGCGTTCACTCAGATACTTGCCGACGTTCAGTCCCTCAATGTCTAGCGCCAGGAACGAATGGCCGCCCCCCGGAGCAACCACCACGGCCGCTCCCGTCGCTTTTCCTTTGGGTGGCAGATATACAAGCAGCGATGGATTGTGAATGCTCCAGACTTTCAGGTATGCATGACTGGCATTCGGCTCCTCCGCGATCTCCTTCGCGGTTTTTCCTTCCGAACCAGGAGCGCCCTTGGACCACAAAGGAACTTCGTCGGCTCCACAAAGCGAAGCAGCAGCGAGCAGGCATGCCAGCCAGACACGTCTCATAAATTGGAGAGCCTCTAGTTAAGGTTGAATCGGAACCACAGGTTTGGGCTCGGCCGCCGCGGGCTTTGCCGGGTCAACCTTCGCCGGATCGGGCTTGGCCTGACCGGGTCGGCGCCTGGGCTGACGAACCACGGGCTTGGCGCTCGCGAGTTCAACCAACATCTTGGTGATCTTTTCCGTCTGGGCCGGGTCGACCTTTAGATATGTATGCTTGCCTGAAGCTCCAGCGGTGAAACGGAGCGCTCCGCTGTCATCCACTGTGATTGTTCCGGGCTCAGACCGTTGAAACAGGCCTTGCTCGCTTCGCGCAGCGAACAATGCCGCGGCCGGGCTCACGGCCGGAATGTCCTGCGACGGAGCGGATGCGCGAATTGCCTCGACCACCGGGTGAGCAGGGCTCCAGGCGAAGTCTGTACCCAGGCTCGCGATCGGAAACTTCACGTGGTTGCCGACCTCAGCGCCCACAACGACGATTGGTGTGGGCCACTCGGCGAACAACCGCTTGGCCGCGGGCAGATCGGTTTGGATGTGCGCGTCGGGCTTGCCGGCCGGGAAGCTGCCGCCGGCAAACACCAGCATCTTCACCTTCTTCGTGATTAGCTCTTTTGCGCCGGGCAGACTCATCATCGAGACGAGTCCGGTTGCCGGTCCCGCCAATAGCACCACGCTATTCTCATCGCGCTGTGCCGTCAATGCATTCCTTAGCAGCGGAGTCGGGTCGGCCGTGTCCACCAAATCGTCGATACCGTGGGCGAACATCGGCTTGCCCTCAGCAGTCTGCTTGGCCAGGGGAGCCGTAATCATCGGCGTTTCGACGGGCTTGCCGACCTGTCCAAGTCCCACCGGCAGCGTCCGTCCTTGCGCGTTGAACGCTCCGCTGACTGCGCCCGCATAGAACCGGCCAACCGCGTCGCAATACGCCGCAGCCTTCAGGGTCGGGTTGCTTACGCTGGTCACAATCAGGCGAGCTTCATCCTTCCCGTCAAGCCCGTAAAGAAGTGCGAGCGCGATCACGTCGTCCACTGTGTGGCCGAGGTCGAAATCGAAAATTACCCCCAGTGGAGGTTTGGCCTGCATCGAGAGCTGCATGTTTATTAGGTTAGATCGAGTCCATCCAGGCGACCGGTCGAGTCAGCGAACTGCTCGACGGGAACATTCATACGGTCCATCATCGAAACGAAAAGGTTCGACATGGGCGTTTCCTTGCGGCACACTATGCGCCTGCCGGATTTTATCGTCTTTCCACCCCGTCCCGCAATCAAGGTAGGCAGGTCCTCGTGGGCGTGGCGATTGCCGTCGGCCAGTCCGGCTCCGTATACGATCATGCAGTTGTCCAAAAGCGTGCCGTCGCCTTCGGGGATCGACTTCAACTTCTCCACCCAAGTGGCGAACTGCTTCACATGATAGGTGTTGATCGCCGCCACCTTCTCCATCAACGCCGGGTCGTTCCGATGATGCGAGATCGGATGGTGTCCGTCGCTGATGCCGATCTCTCGATAGGGTCTCGACGTGCCTTCGCGAGTTACCAGAAAAGTCATCACGCGCGTCATGTCCGCGCGGAAGGCTACCGTGATCATGTCGGTCATCAATTTGAAGTGTTCGGCGAAATCCGCCGGAATGCCGTACGGCTTCTCCATCCCAGGATCGATCTGGGCGTTGTCGCCTTCAGCTTTCGCAATCTGGCGCTCGATGTCGCGAATGGAGCTCAGGTATTCGTCGAGCTTGCGCTTGTCGGTCGGACCGAGGTTCGATTGCAGTCGCTTGGTGTCTCCGCTAATGTAATCGAGAATGCTGCGCGAGTACCGGTTCTCGCGTTCGCGCTGCTCCGGCGTCATCGGCACGCCATTGCCGAACAGCCGTTCAAATAAAGATCGCGGATCGAGCACCGGCGGCAGCGGCTGCGTCTCGCTGCGCCAGGCGAGGTTATTCGTATACGCGCAGGAGTAGCCTGAATCGCAGTTGCCGGCCTGCCGGGCATCTTCTAGTCCCACTTCGAGTGAAGGAAACTTCGTATGTTTCCCAATCTCGTTCGCCGCTAGCTGGTCGCACGAAAGCCCGGCTTGAATATCCACCGTCGTTTTGCGAACGTGAACGCCGGTAAGATATGACCCGCAGCACCGGCCATGATCGCCGCCGCCGTCCAGCCAGGCACGCGCCGCGTTATGCGTCAGGTTGCCGACCAGAGTGATGTCTTCCTTGTAAGGCTCTAACGGCTTTAGGATTCGCGGCAGCTCGGCCAGCTTGCCCGCGTAGCTCGGGTTCCAGTTCTGCATGTCGATGCCGTTCGGCACGTACACGAACCCCATGCGGACCGGAGCTTTAGTGGCAGCAGAAAGAGCCGGTGTCATGCTGTCCAGGAAGGGAAGGGCAACGGCGGTTCCCAACCCGCGCAGGAACGCCCGGCGGGGAATGGCTTTACGTGTGACGATCATCTTCTTGCAATCTCCTTGGCAGTACCGGCCTCACCCCGCCGCGACTGGAACGGCAGGCTGCGCACAATCTCAAAGATAAGCGATTCGAACTTATACCCGGACGCCGCCACCTTGCTATCGATCTCGCGCACGGTCTGCTTGTCGAAGCGCTGCAGTCCGCGACCAAGTCCATAGGTGAGCAGTTTCTCAGTGAGGCAACGGGCGAACTCCGGTAGTTGGTCCTTCAGTACACCCTTCAATTCAGCCGGACCGGCGAATGATTTGCCGCTCGGCAGCTTGCCACTCGCGTCGACCGGGAACTTGCCGTCCATCGTGCGCCACCGCCCGATCGCATCGTAATTTTCGAGCCCGAATCCGAGCGCGTCCATCCGGTTGTGGCAAGAAGCGCAGGAGGGGTTCGATCGATGCTTCTCCATCTGCTGGCGGAGTGATGCCGTGGTCCCAACCGACTCCTCATTCAACTGTGGTACGTCCGGCGGGGCCGGTGGAGGCGGCGTGCCAAGAATGTTATCGAGCACGTACTTCCCGCGAATGACAACAGAGGTCCGAGTCGGATAGCTGGACACTGTCAGAACACTGGCATGACCCAAAATACCCCCCCGCTCGTTGGTCGCAAGTTCCACTCGCCGGAACTCGGGGCCGGTAACGCCTGCGATGCCGTAGTGCTTGGCGAGCCTTTCGTTCAGGAACGTGAACTTCGCATCGAGGAACTCCGAGATGGGGCGATTCTCGCGCAGCAGCGCTTCAAAGAAGAGCCGCGTCTCGGTTTGCATCGCCTTCTTCAGGTCCGGCCCCCAATCGGGGAACCTCTGCGGATCGGGCTTCACCGACTCCAGGTTGCGCGTCTCCAGCCACTGGCCCGCAAAGTTGTCCGCCAGGGAAGCGGAACGCGGATCACCGAGCATGCGCTTCACCTGGGCGTCGAACACGGCCGGTGTCTTCAGTTTTCCGGCTTCGGCGGCCCCGAGGAGTTCGTCGTCCGGCATCGACGCCCACAGGAAATAGGACAGGCGGGATGCGAGTTCGAAGTCCGTCAGCTTGTGAATCTGCGAGGGATCTTTCGGGTTGGGGTCGCGCTCAATGCGAAACAGGAAGTTCGGCGACACCAGCATTGCCCGGATCGCGAGTTGGATCCCGTGCTCGACACCTAGGCCGTCCTCCTTCGCCATGTTGACGAACGCGAGCAGTTGGTCAACCTCGGCTTTGGTAACCGAGCGCCGGAAGGCCCGTCGCGCCAGGTTCGACACCACCTTCTGAACACAGGCGTCTCCGGTCTTCGGATCGCATATCAGGATCTTGGTCCGGCTTGCACGCTCGGTTTGGGAAGGATACGGGCCCGTGAAGCTCATCCCGTGCGGGAACTTGTTCTTGCGAGGGTTGTAGGCGTCTTCCTCACTCATGCCACGTACAACTGCATCATTAATAAAGCCGATGCGGAACGTGTGGTCGCCCTCCGGCAGCAGAAGCCGAGTCTCCACCTCCGAATACGGGGCAAAGAAGACGGACTCAGTTGGCCTCGTTTCGACTTCCAGCGTCTTCATCAGCTTGTCGTCCATCCAGATTCCGAGCGTGACCGGTTTGGCATTCTCGTCGCGCTGCCCTGCCAGACCGGCCCGAAAACGGTACTCGCCTTCGAACTCGATGCGGTGCTGAGCCTCTAAGTTGCTGGGATCGAGCCGGATAGCCGGATTTGTGCCGCCGGTAAACGGAAGGTCGTGCGCTTTCGTCTTCTCGTCCCGACCAGCCGAATAGCCGACTTCCACTGGTTTCGGCAGCGGCTGCGTCCCCATCGCTTTGGCGGCGATTTGGGCAGCGGCCGCCATGTATTTGTCCATCAGCACGGGGGACACAGTCAGCACTTCCGCGATGTTGTCGAATCCCTCTCCCGAGTCGTCAGACGGGAAGTTCTTATCCGCCCGGAAGTCGACTGCGAGCAGGTCACGGATGGTGTTGGTGTACTCGGTCCGGTTCAGCCGCCGAGCCGTCACCCGGCCCGGGTCCGGCTTCAGCGCTCTATCGTGCCGCTCCAGTTCCGACGAAACGAACCCAACTAGAGCCTCGACGTCCGCCTTATTGACCGGCACTCCAGGTGGCGGCATCTCTCCGGCGCGAAGCTTTTGCAGGATCTGCTCCCATTCGTCGCGATGGTCCCGGAGCGAAGCCGCCGTCCCAAACGAACCCAAGTCGAGACCGCCGGAAGCGAGCCGGCTGTTGTGGCACGATGCGCAACTCTTGTTCAGTACAGCGCTTACTGTATGGTCATAGGAACGTGGCGGCTCGCCGAAGAGAAGCAGGCCGAGAGCTGGGGACGACACAAGAAGTGACCGGACGATACGCATCGTTCAACGATTGTCACCCGAATAGGTCTAGTCTGTTCCTACTATTGGGTTACGGCTACCGTAAATCCTTGAGTTTCCTCACTCGATTAACGTTACTGATACGGTATCTCGGCCCACGTAACTAGCCCAAACCGATTAGGTTCGACATAATCCCTCGATAGTGTGGGCAGGCACGCCACTAAGAGAGGGTCTACTATGAATGCAAGAGCTTGGCTCGCCGCAGCGAAGCTAATTGGTGTCGCGCTTCTGGTCAGTACGACCGGATTCGGACAAAGCGACCGCGGAACAGTCACCGGCACGGTCTCCGATCCTGGCGGGGCCATTGTGCCCAACGTCGCAGTGGTGGCGAGGAACGTGGAAACGGGCTCGGTTTCACAGACAGTCACAACTGAGACGGGCAACTTTACTCTGCCGTCTCTTCCGGCGGGTCGTTACGACATTAAGGTTGAAGCGCCCGGCTTCAAGACCTTTATTGCGAAAGGAACCCAAGTCCAGGTCGCGCAGACGATCCGCATCGACGCGGTCCTGGAACTCGGGGCGACGACGGAAACTGTCAGCGTCGAGGCCACCGCGCCCCTGCTCCGCACCGAGAACGCCGAGCAGAGTGTAAACATCACCGGCGACCGTATTAATCAGCTTCCTCTGAACTTCGGCGGCGGGGGCGGTCAGGTGGGCGGCATCCGGAATCCGATGACCTTTATGATCCTTTCCCCCGGCGTTTCCGGGAGTGGGACGGGAGCCAGAGTCAACGGAGCGCCGGGCAATACCTTTCGCGTGATGCTGGAAGGCCAGGACACGACCAGCGGCAACGCCGAGGCCCGCGCGAACGAGACCCAGGCGTCGGTGGAATCCATTGAGGAGTTCTCACTCCAGACGAGCCAGTTTGCGGCCGAGTACGGCCAAGCCCTCGGCGGTATCTTCAACTTCACCACCCGCTCGGGTACCAACCAGTTCCATGGCAGCCTGTACGAGTATCTGGTGAACGAAGCGCTGGCAGCGCACCGGCCGTTTACCAACGTCCGTCCCAGCAGTCGCAAGCACAACTTCGGCGGCAGCCTCGGCGGGCCGGTCTGGATTCCGAAGGTGTACGACGGCCACAACAAGACATTCTTCTTCTTCAACTGGGAGTACTTCCGGAACAAGGTCGCGGCGAACGGGACGTATCAGACAGTGCCGACGGAGGCATTCCGCCGCGGCGACTTCAGCTCGGCGCTCACCGGCAAGCAACTCGGCGTCGATCCGCTAGGCCGTCCTATTATGGAGAACGCGATTTACGATCCGGCGACGAGCCGCGTCGTGAACGGTGTCGTGGTGCGAGACCCGTTCCCCGGCAACATCATTCCGCAGAATCGGCTCGATCCGGTGGCGTTGAAGGTACAATCGCTGATCCCCGCGCCGGACAATCCGTTCCTCTTTAACAACTGGCAGCAAAGCGCTCCGACGACCAAGATCCAGTCGATTCCCGGCATTAAGATCGACCATAGCTTCAGCGACTCATCGAAGACGTCCTTCTATTATTCGAAGCAGAGAACGGACCAGGTGAGCTCGGCTGACAGTCTCCCGGTGCCGATTACCGGCCGCCGCGACCAGTTCATTTACGCGCATACAACCCGCTTGAACTACGACCATACGTTGTCGCCGACTCTGCTGCTGCACCTTGGCTCGGGTTTCATCCGTTATCTGAACCCGGACAGCTCCCCTCGCAGCGTGCTGGAAGATTACGATGCAGTGGCCGGAATTGGATTTGTGGGCGGCGCCACGCGCGGCTTCCCTCGTCTCAATGCCCTTGGCGCGGGCAACTTCGGCGGTATGAGCATCTCGCTTGGGCCATCCAACGCAAACTACTACTACAACGACAAGTGGACCTCAGTTGCCAGCATGACGTACGTCCGCGGCAATCACACGTACAAGCTGGGTGGGGAGTTCCGGATCGACATCTTCACGGACCGCAACTCGCGCGGATCGACGGGTGTGCTCGGGTTTGCGCGTGAACAAACCGGTCTGCCGTCCACGCAGCAGAATCCGCTGACCGGCGGCAGCGTTGGCCACAACTATGCGAGCTTCCTTCTTGGCCACATCAACACTGCAAGCGTGAATGCGGTGCAGGATCCACAGTGGCGCAAGAACTCGTGGGGCCTTTATATCCAGGACACGTGGAAGGCCACGCGCCGTTTGACGATCGATTATGGTCTGCGCTGGGATCGCCAGGAGCCGGGCTCGGAGATTCATGATCGTGTCAGCACTCTTGGAGCGAACGTCGCCAACCCGGCCGCTGGTGGGCTGCCCGGAGCGTTGGTGTACGAAGGCAATGGGCCGGGCCGCTGCAATTGCAAGTTCGCCGACGTTTATCCTTACGCAATCGGGCCTCGTCTTGGAGTGGCATATCAAATCAACGACAAGACGGTGTTCCGCGGTGGATGGGGCATCGCGTACGGCAACGTTCGGGGTTTGAACTACATCACGAACCAGACCTGGTACGGTGTCGGCTTCGATGCAATCAGCTTCGAGTCGCCTGCCTTCGGAGAGCCCGGCGCGATTCTTCGCGATGGGCTGCAGTATGACGTGAGCAGCCTGTATCGGGCGACGCTCGATCCTGGCCTGTTGCCGCGCCGCGGGCAGACGAACGCTCCGCCGGTGATTCTTGACCCGAATGGCGGAAGGCCGCCGCGCATCAATCAGTGGTCGATCGGACTCCAGCGGGAGGTGATTCCGAACCTCACGGTGGAAGCGGCTTACGTTGGAAATCGCGCGGTTTGGGTGCACGCTCCCGGATTGTCGCAGCCGAACGTTCTTTCGCCCGAACGGCTGCGCGCCTTCGGCCTCGACATGAACAACGCGACGGATCGAGCGCTGTTGACGCAGCGCATCGACGCGTCGGCTGTTGTGGCGCGTGGCTTCCGGCCGCCCTATGAAGGATTCCCGAACAGCGCGAATCTGGCGCAGGCGTTAAGGCCGTTTCCGCAGTTCAGCTCAAGCTTGGAGGCTCGTACGGCGCCGCTCGGCAACACCTGGTACGATTCGCTCCAAGTTAAGGCTACGAAGCGCTACTCGCATGGGCTCGACTTCACGGTCGCGTTCACGTGGCAGAAGGAACTGGAGTCGACCGGCGCTTACAACGACGTCTTCAATCGGCCGAACCAGAAGTCGATCGCCAACGGGTCTCAGCCGTTGATCACAGTGATCGGCTTCAACTATGAGGTGCCCAGGCTGGCGGCCAATAATCTGGTCAACTCGATCGTGAGCGGCTGGACCATCGGCGGCATTCTGCGCTACGCGAGCGGTACGCCGATTCAGGTGCCGAATTCTCAAAACGGCTTGAACAATCAACTCTTCCAAGGCACGGTGATGAATCGTGTTCCGGGGGAGCCGCTGTACTTAAAGGATCCGAATTGCGGCTGCATTGATCCGTACAAGGATCTGATTCTGAATCCGAAAGCTTGGGTGGATGTTCCCGCCGGCCAGTGGGGCACGGCAGCGCGTTATTACAACGACTATCGCAACCCTCGTGTTCCAGACGAACAGATGAGCATCGGCCGTAGCTTCCGGTTTAAAGAACGCGCTTTCTTCCAGATTCGTGCCGAGTTCTTCAACGTGTTCAATCGGACGATTCTGTTTAACAGCAACCTCACCACGACGAACCCGTTCGCAACCTCGACCAGCAATGCGCAGGGGCTCTCCGGTGGATTCGGGTACTTCAACCCGACTAACATCGGTCAACCGCGCAATGGTCAGATCGTGGCTCGAATTCAGTTCTAAGGACCCTCACCACTTGGCGGGAAGCGTGAATTCTGCGCTTCCCGCTTTTTCTTCTTTTCAGGAGTAGAATACACAGATGCTTATGCGAACGTTTATGGGAGCCTTAGCTGTCGCCTCCTTTCTCTTTGCTCAGGACAGCCCGCTGAGTTCCGAGGCTCAGCAGTCGTGGACACGTACGAAGAACAATTTGATCGCGGCCGCTGAGAAGATGCCGGAAGAGCACTACGCCTTCAAACCTGCGCCGGAGAGCCAGAGTTTCAAGGATCTGGTTGCGCACACGGCCGATTCGGCAATGCGCACCTGCTCAACGTTCAACGGCGAAGCCAAACAGGGCGGGGCAGCGGCGAAGACGGCAAAGGCCGATCTGGTCGCCGCGCTGGCCGCCGGCCTGGCGGAGTGCGATAAGGCCTACGGATCGTTGACCGATGCGAAAGCAACGGAGATGATCGCGGGCCGCGGTGGACAACGTTCGCGCTTGGGAACTCTTTACGGCAACACGATTCACATGGAGCACGAGTACGCGCAGATGGCTGTGCATCTCCGGTTGAAGTCGGTAGTTCCGCCGTCGAGCGAGCGACGCGGCGGTCCCCCTGCGCCTGCGAAGTGAGATTGTCGTTTCGAGGCGTCAAATCGCGGAAAAACTAAACCCGTGTGATAAACTCGATTGTTGTCACGGTTGTTGTCGCAGGCGCGACGAAGACCGTGGATCAGTCGATTCTTTCGGGCTCGTAGCTCAGTTGGTTAGAGCGCTTCCTTGACACGGAAGAGGTCGGATGTTCGAGTCATCTCGAGCCCACCATCCACTCTTGTAAATTCATTTCTTGGGCAGCATCGTGGTTTGATGACCGGCGAGCTTCCACTTGCCCTCCGACTTCACCCAAATGTGCATCATCATCACGCGGTTATCGAACGGGCCGTCCGCGTTCACACCATGCATGCGAACTTTCGTGTGCGTCAGGGCTGAGTTGCCGTAGACCTTCACCGTGCTGGACTCCGGCTCGATGCCGGCGTAACGCTGCGTGCCGGCCTTCATCTTTCCGAGGTACTCGGACTTGTCCTCGATGATCCCAGTGGAGTGCGCGTAGATAAGTCCCGGTAAGAGCATCGCGTCGAGTTTCGCGAAGTCCTTGGCCAGAACCGCCGCAGCCCAGGATTTCTCAGCATCGGCGACCTGCTGTTCTTCGGGACTGGCTGCGAAGGCGAATGTGCAAAGTGTGAGGGAAAGCAGGATTGTGCGCATGTCTTACGACATCATGGCACAATCCTGCACCATTCAGCGGGTCACTTGGAAGCCGACAACCCCAACATACTCACGCGAGCGAGTCGCGAGAAATCCTTCGGCGATATACCGGCCCGGCGGCAGGTTTAGACCATCGGGAATGAATGTAAACGTTCGCTCGCCCACCAACTGCTCGGTTGTGATCACCGCAGGAAATAGCTTGTTGGCAGACCACGTATAAACGTTCTCGCCACGATCGTTCCAGATGCGCAGATCATACCGTTGGCCGCTCGGGAAGATGAGCGTTACCGGCTCGGAATGCGTGTTCCGCAACGTCAATCGCACCGCCATTTCGATGACACCCGCGGGGTACGATGGAGCATCGAGAGCCAATGTGAATGCCACTTGCGGAGCCTCGGCCGCGGTCGACGCGGCGCGCGCATACTGCAGTTCCCAGCGCACGGGTCCTGCGATCGATGTGGTCTCATACACCACCGGTCCGACCCCAGGAACGAAATACATGGTGGTGACGCCGGCGTCGGCGCAACTGGGCTCGAACACAAACTGTAAGGCGTTGTCCCACTCACCCGCTGGTGTCTTCACGCGAGCTGCTTTGCTTTCGACTCGCGCGGCCCGCGTGCACTGCTCGATATCCACAGGAAAGCTCGCGCCCGGCTCCGCCGCGAAATCGAGGAAAGTCTTCTCTTGATTAAGATCCGGGTTGTATGAGAGAAGCGCGCCCTCGCTTTGCCGGAGGTACACAGTGCGTCCGAAGAAGCTGATCTTGCTGTATTCCCGGTTCTGCAGCGTCTCCTTGCCCTGCACCTCGATCGTCTGGCCTCCCTCTCCAAGGCGGGAAGCCGATCGATACGCCCAAGAGTTCCCCTGCTGTAGCGGAAAGTATTCGGGCGTCGCGGCCGCCGCAAAAGTGGCAGCGGCCAGAAACAGACTAGCTGTAAAAGTTCTTATTCCAAACATGCTTTCTTAGTTTTTGTAGAGTGGCCTCCTCCAAAGGCCCTGCGTCGGAGACGCGGCAGTTCGATTCGACGTTCCGCGCCTTCCGCATGCCCGGGATCACGGTTGAGACCGCCGGGTGTGAGAGGCAGAATCGCAGCGCGGTTTCCGGCAATGAGGCGCCATCGATGTCCTGCTGGAGCGCCGACACGCGTTCCACCACCTGCTGACGGCGGTCGTCCCTGAAATAGAACGCGCGAAACTCATCGCCTTCGAACTGCGAATCTGCTGTTATGGTTCCGGTGAGACTGCCTTCATCGAAGGGAACTCGGGCGATCACACCGATATTGTGTTTCTGCACGGCTGGAAACAGATTGGCCTCCGGCGTCTGGTCAAAGATGTTGTAGATCACCTGGACTGAGTCGATCAGTCCGCTGGCAACAACACCCAAGGCCGAGTCGGGCTGATGATCGTTGATGGAAACACCGGTGAAGCGGATCTTTCCATCGCGCTTCAGGTCCTCGAACGCGCGTTTCCAATCATCGCGATCCATCCAGCCTGGATCCCAGACGTGCAACTGCTGAAGGTCAATCGTTTCCATCTGCAGGTTGCGAAGGCTCTGTTCGGTGGACCGAACAATGTACTCGTACGGGAACACATCGGCGATGTTGGACCCGGGAGCGGCGGGCCACACACGATTCATGGGTGGAACCTTCGTCGCAACAAAGATCCGATGCGGCGCTTCTTTTACGACACCTGACAGAAGTCTTTCGCTGTGCCCCTCGCCGTAGGCGAGCGCGGTGTCGATAAAGTTCAACCCGAGTTCGAACGCTCGGCGGAGCGCGCTGAGCGACTCCTCGTCCGTGCCACCCTTCCAATGATTCCCGCCGATGCCCCAGGCGCCGAATCCTACTTCACTGATTTCCAACCCGGTCCTGCCGAGTTTCCGGTATCTCATGACCTAATGGTAGTGCCTGGGGCAGCAACCAATCGCGGGTGGAAGGAGTCAAACTAGGAAGGACAATGCTTCACCGAGCCGCGGTTTTGATGATCTTAGGCATTGCGCTGCTGAACGCGGCGACGGTCCGCCTGTATCTGAAGGACGGTTCCTATCACTCTGTTCGGGAGTACGACAAGCAAAAGGATCGCATCCGCTACTTCAGCACCGAGCGCGATGAATGGGAAGAGATCCCCATCGATCTGGTTGACCTCAAACGCACCGAGACCGAGCGCACCCAAAACGAAACAGCGCGCCGGCAAGAAGCGGCCATGATCGACGCAGAGGAGAAGGCCGAACGCGAGCAGCAGCGTGAGATGGAGCGCATTCCCGTGAATCCCGGCGTGTACATGGTTGAGGGGGAGAAGGTGACGACGCTCACTCAAGCCGAAGCCAAAATGGTAAATAACAAGCGCCGGTCTGTGCTGAAAGCAATCTCACCCATTCCTATCGTTTCGGGCAAGTCTACTGTGGAGCTTGACGGATTGAAGTCAGCGTTCGTTTTAACTGCGCCACGACCCGAGTTCTATTTCCGCTTGGCGAAGGAAGAGCGGTTTGCGATTGTACGTATAAAACCCGGTAAGACAAGCCGCGTGGTGCAGACGCTGAACAAGCTGCCGGTAGTGAACGAGATCGTCGAAGAGACCGACACAATCGAAACCTTTAAACAGCAGATTGACGGCGGCCTGTATAAGATATGGCCCACGAAACCTTTGGAACCAGGCGAATACGCGGTGGTCGAATATACGGAAGGCGAGGGCAATATTCAGATTTGGGACTTCTCTATCGCGACCAAATAACCTGTATCTGAAGTCCCCCCGAATGTGGGGAAAGGCCTGTCAGCACTGCAGTTCCTGCTACACTGAAGCCAACTTTACTTAGTTGGGGATATTCAAATGCATGACTTCAGGCGGGCAAGCCTATTGCTTGCCGTTTTTGTGTTCTTCGCGAGTTTTGCGAGCGCACAAACCAGCCGCGGCACGATTACCGGAATTGTGACCGATTCTTCCGGCGCAGCCGCGCCGGGAGCTTCAGTAGAACTGAAAGGCAAAGATACCGGTGTCGTGCGTACGACGAGCACGAATGAAAGCGGAGTTTACCGCTTCGATGCCGTCGACCCTGGAGTCTACGAAGTAGCTATCAAGGCGCAGGGCTTCAAGACCCATGCAAATCGCACCGTCACAGTACAAGCGGCCCAGACCATAGGCGTGGATGCCCAACTTGAGGTTGGAGACAACGTGACGATTGTCGAGGTCTCGGCCGAGGCTGCGCTGCTGCAGACGGAAGCTCCGGTGCGTGGCGGCAGCATCAATTCAGCAGCCGCGGTGAATCTGCCCATCTTCGGACGCAATGCAGCGATGCTAGCGATCATTCTTCCGGGTGTTCACGAGCAGCGCCAGAACACCGCAGGATCTTCGACCTTTTCCGTGAACGGGGCCCGCACGCGCTCGAACAACTTCCTGCTGGATGGCACCGAGAACAACGACATCTCCGTCGCAGGCCAGGCCTTTCGCGTGAAGATCCCGGAAGCGGTGCAGGAAGTATCCATTCAAACATCGAACTACGACGCGGAGTTTGGACGCGCCGGTGGAGCCGTAGTGAACACCATTATCCGCTCCGGAACCAATGAAGTTCACGGCTGGTTGAACTACGTCGTGGATTTCACCAATGACGATGCCTTGACGAATACACAATCGGTGGACCCGGTTCTGCGCGCGCGTGGAAAGATGTTCCCGGGTATTGAGCAGTTTTACAACGGCGGCGTGGGCGGCCCCATTGTTCGGGACAAGACGTTCTTCTTCACGACGTGGCAGGAGCGGCGTCAGCGCTCCACGAGCCAAGTGCAGCGGACCGTTCTATCGGAACCCAGCAAGGGCAAACTGCGGCAACTTTATCCCGCAGGTACTAATCCTCGGGTGGACCTCTACCTCGACGTCACAAAAGGTGTGACTGCTCAGGGGCAGTTCAGCGACATCATCTTTGGACCCGACCCAGTCACCGGCCTCGACAGAGGGAACCTCGAAATTGGGACCGGTTTCTTCTCTTATCCGCAGAAATATGAAGAACGCCAGACGCTCTCAAAGGGCGATCACCATTTCAGCGAGCGCGACATTCTGTCCGTCCGCTATGGTTACGAGAAGAACGCGAATCCCTTTTTCAACGCACAGTTCCCCGGATTCCAGACGAGTTCATTCAACCGCTATCAACTCGCTTCACTTTCGGAGACGCACGTGTTCTCGCCTGTGTTGACGAACGAACTTCGCGTTGCGTACAACCGGTTTGTGTTTGACTCACCGCTGGACGCGACGAACCCCAACGCCCAAACGATGCCCCGCTACCAGTTCACTCCTCTAGACGAGATCGGTGTGGCTGCGACGTATCCTCAAGGCCGAATTGCGAACAACTACGTCCTGCAGGACACGATGAGCTATGTGCGAGGTCGCCACAGCATCCGCTTCGGCTTTGATTTGCTGAATCAGCGCTCAAAGCAAGCCGCGCCTATCTCCGAACGTGGAATTTTGGGCTATTCGGCGACTGCCAGGCATTCAGCGTTCGCGAACTTCGTGGACGACTTCGGCGGCAACGGCAACGCATCGCGCGACTTCGGAACCCCGATCTACTATCCCGAGTACTTCCGGCAGCAGTACTTCGTTCAAGATCGCTGGCAGGCGAATGCCGACCTCACCTTGACGTTCGGACTTCGGTACGAGAATCACGGAACGCCTATCAACTCGCTGCGCACCCCCGCTTATACGGGACTCTTCAACATCGACCCTCGTACAGGGACGGGACCGTTCGACCAACCGAATCGGGTGAAGCGCGATAACAATAACTTCTCGCCGGTGGTCGGTATTGCTTATTCCCCGCGGTTCGACAACGGAGTGCTTGGCATGCTCTTCGGTCCCAAGCGCACCGTGTTTCGCTCCGGCTTCAACATGGGGTACGACTCGTTCTTCAACAACATCGCGTCGAATGCCGCAGCGTCGGCTCCGAACCTGATCTCGACGTCCTTCCCGTCGCGCACCTCGAGTACTGCCGAGCGCGGCGAGGCGAACTTCTCGCGGCTGTTACCCACCACGGCGCGCGCACTGACGCCGAAAGACGCGCAAGGGCTGGTGACTGGCGACCTTGTGAATCCCTATTACGTGCGATGGTCCTTTGGCATCCAACGCGAACTGCCGGGCCAGATTGTGCTGGATACGGCGTACGTAGGCTCCGCGGGCGTCCGGCTGATTGTCACCGAGGATTTCAATCCGACCGTGACCCCGACAAACCTCCGGGTGCTGCCGCAAGGGTTCAGTTCTCTTGAGCAGTTGCAGGCCGTGGTCCCGTATACCTTGGAGGCACGCCTGGACCCGCTGCAGGGTGGACGGCAGATTCGTACGAATGGCGGGCATTCCAGTTATCATTCGCTGCAGACTCAGGTATCCCGCCGGTTCGCAAATAGTTTCGGGCTTACTGCCGCGTGGACGTGGTCCAAACTGCTAGACAATGCGAGCGAGATCTTTGTGTACAACAACACGACGTTCCTGGCGAGCTTGCCCTCGGCATTCGGCGGCCAGTCGGCGGAAAAGGGGCCGTCTCTCTTCGATCGTACGCACAAGCTATCAATCGCCTATCAATACGAGCTGCCCTGGTTGAGATCGCAGCGTGGAGCGCTGGGCCGTGTGCTTGGAGGCTGGCGCGTTGCGGGCGTAACCATCTTTGAGACCGGAGTGCCGTACAGCGCTTCCAATGGTGCTGATTCTGACGGCATCGGAGGATCGAACCGGCCCGATGTCAATCCTGCAGGCCAGGCGCGAGTCCGGGCGCAGTGGTCCGCCACGTCCCCAACCGGCTACGTGAACCCCGATCACTTCGATACCGCACAAGGCCGCTATGTTGCTGTGCCGATCGACCCGAAGGAAGCGCGTTACGTCGGTCTGCCCCCGTACGGAACGGCGGGCTTCACGCCCCGCACGGGCAACGCCGGGCGGAACACGGAACGGCTTCCCGGCCTGAACAACTGGAATCTGAACCTGATCAAGAACGTAAGGATGACCGAGCGGTTCTCCACCGAGTTCCGGACGGAGATGTACAACGTCTGGAACCATCCGCAGTATGGATACTACAGCGTGAGCGCATTCACGCCAGGAGAAGGAACCATCGCTTCTAACGTTTCCGGATCTGCCGGCGGGCGCTTCATGAATCCCACGTTCCTCGAGGCAGGCAGCCGGATTATCCGGTATCAGTTGACGCTTCGCTTCTAGCTTCCGACTCGTGTGAAGAACTCGGCGGACCGTTCTGCCGAGTTCTTCCACGTAAACTGTTGGGCGAGCTTCCTTCCTCTTGTTCCCATCGCTTCTCTTTGTGACGGCGATGTCAGCAGTCGCTGCAGGGCCGCGGCCAGCTCGCTTGTGCTGCGTGGATCCACTAGCAGTCCGGCGTCGCCCGCGACTTCCGGCATCGACGATACGTTGGAAGTAATCACCGGCACTCCCGCGGCCATCGCCTGTGCCAGCGGGAATCCGAACCCTTCGTACAAGGAGGCGTAGGCGAACACAGTGGCAGCGGCCGTGAGAGACGGCAGGTCGGCCTCGGGAACATAGCCGAGCACGCGAACGCCTTGAATGCCTGAACGCAGCCGCTGCACCGTTACCTCCCCGGCCCATCCGATAGGTCCCACGAACACGAGTTCGTGCGCTTCACGAGTGGAGGCAGGCAGTTGCAGCCACGCGTCCAGCAGCGTGTCAATGTTCTTTCGCGGCTCAACCGTGCCCACGAAAAGCACGAAGGGCTTGGTGATTCCGTGAGCATTTGGCGCCGGGTCGAAGTAGCGATCGGGTATACCTGGATAGATTACGTCGATACGTGCGGGATCCAGCCGCAAAAGTCGGACCGCGTCATCCTTCGCGCTTTTCGAGATCGCGATGAGCCCGTCAGCGCGCTTGAATACGCGCTCGTAATGCCGAGTCTCGGCACGCACGTTGGCG
>DASQDN010000490.1:0-4770 GCA_035634155.1 Bryobacteraceae bacterium
TGCTGGTGCTCTCCTTCGGAGGCCCGGAAAAACCGGACGACGTGATGCCGTTCCTGGAGAACGTACTCCGCGGCCGCAACGTGCCCCGTGAACGCATGCTGGAAGTGGCCGAGCACTACTACCACTTCGGCGGCAGGAGTCCGATCAACGATCAGAATCGAGCCCTGATTGCAGCCGTGCGTGACTTACTGGACAAAGAGGGACCGCAGGTACCCGTTTACTGGGGAAATCGCAACTGGGACCCGTTCCTGGCCGACACCATGCGGCAGATGCGGTCGGACGGTATTCGCCGAGCACTTGGCTTTGTCACCTCGGCATATAGTTCCTATTCAGGTTGCCGCCAGTATCGCGAGGACGTTGCTCGCGCGTCGGCTGAGGTGGGAGAAGGAGCGCCGGAAATCGCCAAGCTTCCGTCGTTCCACAATCAACCCGGCTTCATTGCAGCCAACGCCGATCATCTGCGGGAAGCTCTCAGTCATCATCCCGCCAGCGCGCGCGTGGCCTTCACGGCGCATAGTGTACCGACCCCCATGGCTGTCGCCAGTCCGTATGTTGACCAACTTCAGGAAACCGCAGCCCTGGTTGCGACCGCAGCCGGTGTTCCGGAATGGAGCCTCGTCTACCAAAGCCGAAGCGGCCCGCCTACTCAACCGTGGCTCGAACCCGACATTCTGGAACACATCCGGGCCATGCATGCCCAAGGCGTGGGCGAACTCGTCATCGCGCCAATCGGATTCATCTCGGACCATATGGAGGTGATCTATGATCTCGACACCGAAGCGGCGCAGTTGTGTGAAGAACTTGGCATCCACATGACGCGTGCGAAAACGGCAGGAACGCATCCGGCTTTCATTCGCACCATTCGAGACCTGATGCTGAATGAAGTGCAGATCTGCCGGCCAGACTGCTGCCCTGCGCCTGCGCAGCGTCCGCGGGCCTAGTTATCGCTTGCGTCCGATAAGCACAAGGGATTGGCCAACGGGAAAGCTGCGCCCGGACCCGAGCCACGACGCTTCAAACTGAAGCGCCGCAAACAGGATACGATTCATCAGCGGGTGCACTGGCGTCACTCCACTTGCCGGAGCCGCCCGCGTAAGCGGCTCCCACACACGAAACTTCGCGACAGCGATCGGCATCAGCACGGAATTGGCATACGTGCATCTTTCCACGGCAATGCCCGCTGCACCCACAAGTTGCAGCAGGCGTCGCCGGGTGAAACGCTGCCGCTCGTGCGCGAACTCCGAGTGGCGGCTCCTGAGCATATCCAGAGCCGAAACGCGCAGGACCATCAATCCTCCTGGCTTTAGCACTCGGACCAACTCGCGCATCGCGCCGCGTTCCTCGCCAAGCGGAAAGTGGACGATTACGTCCATGGACACTACCGCGTCGAAAGCCGAATCACCAAAAGGTAACCGCGCGATGTTCGCTTGCGCGAGTCTTGCCACACCCATCGACTTAGCGAACGCCAGGCCTTCCCACCCCAGGTCAACCGGGAACATACGCCATCCATAGCGCTCCCCCAGGAGTTTTGCGAGATACCCAGTTCCGCAGCCCGCCTCCAGGACGCGTTCGAAGCGATTCGCCTTCGTTAGCCGATCGAGCAGCCGGAAGAGCACCAGGTTCATGCCGCGATACCACCAGAACTGCTGCTCACTTTGCGCGATGTTGGCGAACTCCGCGGGATTCATGCGAGCCGAGTGTACTTCAACCGGTGCGCGACACCGGAATGCTCCGGCATGCGGCACGAGGGGTGATCCGGACCACTCGGCAGATAATGCTGCCGCTCGCGCAGATAATACTCGTACGTTCTTTTGAGACCCTCCTCGAAAGGCACTTTAGAGGTCCAGCCCAATTCCCGTTCAATCCGGCGGCTGTCGGTACGATAGCTTCCGATGTCAATGGACTGGCGGTCGCTGGGAAAAGGCGCCGTCGCTGGCGGCGCAAGCCCTGCGATCCGCGCGCCCGTCTCGGCAATCTGCCGCAGCGACAATGCTTCGTTAGCGCCTACGTTGTAGCTATGAGAAGTGAGCCTCTCCGCCAGACCGGCTACCAAAAACGCATCCACGACGTCGTCCACATAAACCGGGTCACGCAACTGCGATCCGTCTCCGTATACTTGCAAAGGTTCTCCCAGCAGCATGCGCCGGAGGAACGTACTGAGAAAGCCCTGGCACACGACATCTAAGGCCATTCGAGGTCCGTACACGTTGGTCAATCGCAGCACGACCGCATCGAAGTGGCCACTGCGGCTCAGCATCAAGTGATACATAGTCGCCGCGTATTTATGCACGCCGTTGAAATCAACGGGCTGCACGGGATGGGATTCATCGACGGGCTGGTATTTCGGCGCTCCGTAGACCTGCCGGGTACCTGCATAAACGATGCGCGATCCGGGCGCGGCCTGTGTGCACGTAAGCAGAAAACGCAACTGTGAGACGGTATTCACTTGCAGGTCGCGTTCCGGGAACTGCATGCTGTGGATGTGGCTGATCTCCCCCGCAAGATTGAAGATGATCTGCGATCCCGCGACGGCTTCAACCGGGACTTCGCCGATATCCGCATCCACCAGCCGGATGCGGTCCTTCACGGCTGAGACATTGTAGAGATTGCCTCCGCAGCCCGGCAGCAGATTGTCGATCACTGTAACGTGGGCGCCTTCGTCCACCAGCCGGAGCACCAGGCTGCTGCCAATAAATCCGAGTCCACCTGTTACCAGGACGCGCTTGCCTGCGTAGGTCACCACCCCAGGAGATCCCTCACCACGCCTTCGAGCGGCGGCACATACGCGATGGCATTCCCGCCGTAGATACTATTGCCGCCGTCAAAATTGCGGACGCGCGCGCCGGCCTCTTGGAGGATGAGATTTACGGCGGCCAAGTCCCACGGCTGCGCGTGTGCTTCCAGCCACAACTCGGCATGACCGGACGCTAGCATCATGGCATCCATGCAGCCGCCCAGGCTCCTCACGGCCCAAAACTGGTCCATCCATGGAACCAGTCGTGGAGCCCAGAAGAACTCACTAAGGTTATTAAGCCCGTTTACACAGACCAGGGCATCGGACGCGCTGTCGATTCCCGCAATTGAGATTCGGCGATCGTTGCGGAAGGCGCCTCGTCCAACAGCGGCGTGATACATGTTTTTCAGCGCGGGCATATGCGTCACGCCAACTACCACCTCGCCGTCGACTTCCAGGCCGATCAACACCGCCCAGTAAGGAAGCCCTCGGACGAAATCACGCGTTCCGTCGATAGGATCAACGATCCATTTCCGGCCATTGCGGCTTTCTCGCGACGCGCCCTCTTCGCCTAGAATGCCGTCGTTCGGAAAGGCCGCCAGAATCTCCTCGACGATTCTCTTTTCGCACTCGCGGTCCGCAATCGTTACTGGAGAAAGATCCGGTTTCGATTCCGGCTTCAACTCCTGCGACTGGTAGCCGACGGCCAAGTCACCGGCGTGCATCGCGGCCGAGCGAGCCACCTGCAGTTCCTTTTCCCAATCCATCGGCCTCATTGTATCGGTCATCCGACAGAACAGTGCTACATTGTTCGCGATGGCGCGTCGCACACTCTACACGGTCCTGGAGGAAACGGTAGCTCGCTATGGCTCTGCTCCGGCCATGTACCAGCCTGTAGGTGGCAAAGGAGCCGCCGGCAAATACCGCAGCTACACCTGGGTGGAGTACAAACAGGCTGCCGAAGAGGTCGCCTGCGGCTTGCGCGAGTTCGGCATTGGCAAGGGCGACATTGTAGCGCTCCACGCGGAAGCCAGCGCTTCGTTCTACATGGTGGATCTTGGCATCGTTAGTAACGGATCCATCGCTGCGGCGCTTTACACCAGCCTGCCGCCGTCGGACCACGTTCGCACGGTCGCGGCCGCTGCTCCCAAGGCGCTGGTGGTTGACGACGCAAAAGTGCTGAACTCACTGCGGGAGGCCGGTGTCCAGTGTCCTTTGTGGATCCTTCTTTCGGGCGAGGCGGAAGGCGCCGTCACGCTTGAGTCCTTGCGCCAACGTGGTCGCAAAGCGATGGCTGACACACCGGGGTTGTTCCAGCGCATCCACGCGGAGGTGACACCCGATGACTACGCGATCCTATACATGACCTCCGGCGCAACCGGCGAGCCAAAGATGGGATTGGCAACGCATTGGAACGTGGCAGCCAATGTCGACATGGGACCGCACGTTTTGCCCCTTGGACCCGAGGATTCGACGCTGGTCTTCCTGCCGTCCGCCCACATCGCGCAACGTGTCGTAATCGAGTTTCTGCCTATGCGTTGCGGCACACCCGTTTATTTTTCTGAAGGGTTAACCAAGCTGCCCGGAGAACTGCGGAACGTGAAGCCAACGTTTCTGCTCGCGCCGCCTCGCGTGTGGGAGCGCATGTACGCGAGCATCTCCACCGAGATCAAGAAACGTCCGGCGCTGGTTCGCCGGCTCTTCTACACCGCGCTTGGCCTGGGACTGCGCGCAAGTCGATTGAGGCAGGAAGGTAAGCCTACCCCTGCATGGATGGACCGCTCACTCGCTCTCGCAAACAAGGTCGTCTTTCACAAGATCCGGGAGCGCCTGGGCGGCAGGCTGAAGGTCGCTGCTTCCGGCGCCGCGCCGCTGAGTCGCGATCTGGCACAGTTCTTCGAGGCGATCGGATTACCGCTGATCGAGGGTTATGGACTTACCGAAGGCGGTGTAGCGACCTTGAACCCAATTTGAACGCCACGGCCAGGGAGTATCGGTAAGACTCTGCCCGGCGTCGAAGTGAAGCTCGCCGACGA
>DASQDN010000491.1:0-5899 GCA_035634155.1 Bryobacteraceae bacterium
TACATGTGCATTCGGAACCGTCCCACCAGACGGGTCGCGAACGAATCCTGTAATTGAGGTTGTATCGGACTGCGCACGCAATGCTGGGCTGTGGAGCAGTAGCCCCACGAGCGCCAGGACCAGAGCGGCCCCCAAGCGTACTTGGCTCATAACACTCCCCTGAAATAAGTTAGGCTCTTTCGAACCGTACCTATTCTACGCCAAGCCCCACACCTGAGTGGATGGGTACCCCGCCCTCGCGCCATCCGCGAAATTGGGGACAGCCCCCAATTACCCCATTTCCCGAACCTATATATGCGCTACCGAAAAAGGTGAAATAGGGCGCTGGCACCTATTTCGCGCGCTACAGTAGAAACGTGAATCAGCTGGGTCGAATCCTCGCTCTGGATGTGGGTAAACGACGCATCGGCCTGGCGATCAGCGACCCGCTCGGGATCACCGCCCAAGGCCTGGATACGCTCGAGCGCACCACCATACGCGAAGACCTGCACCGCCTGGCAACCCTCGCGGTCGACCGAGCCGTCTCCCTGCTCCTCATCGGCGACCCACTTCACATGAGCGGCCACCAAAGCCGCCAAGCCCAGTACATCCGCGATTTCGCCGACCGCCTCTCCCAAACCACAAGCATTCCTGTGCAGTTCTGGGACGAGCGCCTGACTACAGTGCAAGCGCAGCGCGTCTTAAAGGAGAGCGGCATCAGCATCGAAAAGCGCGCCCGGGCCGTGGACCGGCTGGCCGCCGTGATACTCCTCGAAAGCTACCTTGACTCGCTCCGCCCGAGCCAATCATGAAAAAACTCGTCATCGCCCTCCTGCTTCTGATCGTGCTCGCCGGCGCCGCCGCATTTTATGCGCTGGGACAACCGTACGGCGCGTTCGAGAAGGAAGCGTTCATCACGATCCCATCTGGCACCGGGTCCCGCGAGATCGCGCGCCTGCTGGCCGCAGCGGGCGTCATCCGCTCGGAGTGGCAATTCCTCCTGGCGCGGGCGCTCAAGCGCAACGCCAATCTTCAGGCCGGCGAGTACCGCTTCGACCGGCCCCTCACGCCGCTGCAGGTCTTCAACAAGATCCAAACAGGCGAGGTCTTCTACTACGAACTCCGTATCCCGGAAGGCAGCAATATCTTCGACATCGCCGACGCGGTAGCAAAGCTCGGCACGATCGAACGCGACGCGTTTCTTACCCTCGCGCGCAACCCGGCGCTGATCCGAGACCTCGCGCCTGATGCCCCCAGCCTGGAAGGCTATCTCTTCCCGTCAACGTACCGCCTCGTGCGTAGCACGACTGCCCAGCAGCTTGCTCGCGAGATGACGAACCAATTCCGCAAAGTGTGGAAGGAAATCGGAGGGCCGGCCTCGGGCGTCAATCGCACCGTTACACTAGCCTCGCTGGTGGAGAAGGAAACCGCCGTCGCCGCCGAACGCCCGGAGGTGGCATCGGTCTACGCGAATCGGCTGAACATAGGAATGAAGCTCGATTGCGATCCGACCACCATCTACGCCGCGCTGCTGCAAGGCCGCTATCGAGGCACTATATACCGATCAGATCTGGACAGCACGCACCCATACAACACATACCGTAATCCTGGCCTGCCGCCTGGGCCGATCGCAAATCCCGGCCTTGCGTCGCTGAAAGCAGCCATCTCTCCAAAACGCACCGAGTATCTGTACTTTGTGGCCAGACCGGACGGGTCCGGAGCACACATCTTCTCCAGAACGCTCGACGAACACAACGCCGCCGTGCGTACTTACCGCGCCGGCCAACAGAATTAAAAGAGCGCGCGGAAAACCCAGATCGCGAGCATTACCGGAACAGCGATCAGCACGGCCAGCGCAAGCAGCACCAAGACGAGAAAGCCCCAATCGTTTGGCGCGCTCCTTTGCCCCCGTACGGCAGTACGATACAGATCCAGGTTCTTAGAGTTCGCCTTCCAAGCAAAGTCGAACACATCGCCGATCAACGGAATCGCGCCCACCGCCGTATCGATGCCGACGTTGGCCACCATGCGAAGCACCGTCGCTTTTGGTACGCCCGACCGATGCGCCTGCACAATGATGAAACTCGAAATCAGCGAACTGAACACGTCTCCGATTCCTGGGATCAGCCCGAGAATCGGATCCAAGCCCACGCGCATACCGCCGATTGATATGGAGCGATCCATCAACCAGGCGATCTGTTCGATCATTGCCTCGGCATCGACATTCGTGCCCTGCTGCTGTTCTTGCGGACGGACGAACTCGCCGTCCACGATCTCAACTTCGGACGCGCGCCAATTCCCGGCGGCTTTGCGCATGGAACACACTCCTCCTACTGCAATGTACGAGTGCCGTGCTTGAATTGATCCCACGTCGATTCGTGGTCATTCGGCTGGTGCGGATGGCTGTCCTCCCGCTCGAGCTCGCGGCGGCCCTCCTCGGTCGCGACTTTCGCCGTGCGGCACTCTACCTCGTGTGCCGCAAGTTCCGGCGCCTCAGTGAAGTATCGGCCGCATGCATTGCAACGGAACTGATTGGTGTCTGGACTGGCAGGTGTTGGCATTCGCACGTCTCCTGCTTCATGGATGCGTCCCCGTGCGCCATGTTACACGTTAGCGGACCGCCGCCAGGATCGTGCCAGTCAGCCGCACTAAATCGATTCGCGCCCGCTCCAGCGTATGCAGCGCGTCGTAATACGCTATCCACTTCTCCGATTCCGCGGCGCGGACCTCTTCTACCTGCCGAAAGGACGCACGGCCTTCCTCGGCTTGCGCCAGAATGACGGAAAGCTGCTCGCGCGTGAACTCCAGGTCCAGCCGGGCGAGATCCCGACCTGACTCGGCGCGTCGAACATCGCTCCACGCCTTGCGTGTATCCAGCGTCACGCGATCGCGCAATGCGTTCGCTTGCGTGCGCAGGCGCGTTACTTCGAGATCCGCCTGCGCTGCCCGAGCCTTCGATCCGGCGCCTGGGAAGATCGGGAACGCGATCGATGCTCCTAACTGTGCGTTGTTGCGTGAGAAGCGCTGGAAGTAGTCTTCGTAGTTATTGAAGCGAGCAAACATCGCATACTGGGCGACGAGGTCCATCTGCGGTAGCCACGCCGCGCGAGCCGCTCGCGCCTCCAATCCCCGCGCCTGCATGGCTGACTCGATCCGTTGTACCTCTTTGTTATTCGCCAGCGCCGCGTCTATGCTGGCGGCTTCGTCGGCCGGCAGTTCCGGGGACGCGGGGTCCTCGGCGGCAGTCCGCACCCGATCTTCGGGCTTAAACCCGAGCACCACAGCGAGCGCAGATTCGGTCTGCTCCTGCGCAGCCTCAAACTCCAGCAAGCGTTGCCGGGCCTGCGCAAGCCGCAGCGCCGCCCGCCGGTTCTCGATCGGCAATTCCCTTCCCTCGCTTACCCGCGCTTCAACGGTCGACGCCAGCTTCTCCGCTGTGCCAATCAATTGGCGTGCCGTTTCAACGCCGCGCGCCGCACGATGCGCATCCAGGTACAGCAGCGCCGTCCTATGCGCCACATCCTCTCGCCGAGCAGCCGTGTCAATCGTGGTCGCACGAGCATTCTCCCGGGCCGCCGCCACTTCATAGCTGCGTGGCTTGTTATACAGGCTTTGAATCGCACGTGCTTGGAAGATCGACGGCGCCGATCCCTCAATGCTCATCGGAAAGCCGAATGTCTTACCGAGTCCGCTCCCCAGCACAACCTTCGGCGAGAAAGGATCGCGGGCAATCCGCACCGACTCCTGCGCCTTCTGCTCATCCAGCCGCGCCATGATGACTTCGGGATTCTGCCGCACGGCCAGATCCACAGCTTCGCGCAAGGTCAGCGTGCGAGTCTCTGCCAATGCGGCTGCAGTAGTGACAACGAAAAGGAACGCTGGTCTCATCATTGCCATGGTAGACGCACAAGCGCTCGGCGCGGCTCCTGACGATCTCCTACAATCAGGAAGCACGGCGATGGCGGAAACATTCCAAGCTGTTATTCCGATGCTTTCTTATGAGGACGGCCTCGGTGCGATGGATTGGCTCTCGAAGGCATTCGGGTTCCGCGAACGGACCCGCATGATATCGCCCGACGGCCAGTTGATGCACGGGGAGATGGAAGCAGGCGGCGGACTCATCATGATGGCCAATCCCACTCCGGACTACCAAAGCCCAAAGCGGCATCGCGAAAAGTGCGGAGCCGCTCGGAAGTGGTCGGAAGTTCCGTGGATCATTGATGGAGTGCTCGTCCACGTCGAGAATCTGGACGCCCATTTCCGCCGCGCCAGGAACGCGGGAGCGAACATACTATCGGAGATCGAAGAAGGACCACCGGGCCGCCGTTATCGCGCAGAAGATCTGGAGGGCCATCGCTGGTTCTTTCTGGAGCGCGAATAGGTCAGCGCGAGGCAACTCGAGAGGAGATCGGGCGCAGCACCAGCAACACCGCAAGAATGACGCCGTACAACATCGGCATGCGAATGTCCGACTTCACCAGCCATAGATAATGGATCACGCCAGCGGCCGCACTCACATAAATAAGCCGGTGTAGCCGCTGCCAGTTCTTCCCGCCCATCTTCCGGATCGCGCCGGCAGTGGAAGTCACCGCCAGCGGAACCATCAGAAGAAATCCGAACATTCCCATGGTGATAAAACGGCGCTTCACCACATCGGCCCACATTTCCTGCAGGTCGAAGAAGCGATCGAGCCAAACCCAGGTAATCAGGTGCAAAACACCGTAGAAGAACGCGAACAGCCCAAACATGCGCCGGAAACGAATCAAGTCCGGCTGGCCGAGGAGGCGGCGCAGCGGCGTCACGGCGAGCGTGATCAGCAGAAACCGCATCGTCCAATCGCCGGTGTCTCGCGTGATGTACTCGATCGGGTTTGCGGTCAGTTCCCCGCGCACTCCGTTCACCAATAACAGCGCGAGCGGCAGAAGGCATAGGGCAAACACGACCGGCTTAACCCACCGCGCACGCAGAACTGATGCCATCGACTAGTAGTTCGCCTTCAAATCCATGCCCCTGTACAACGAGGCTACCTGGTCGGCATACCCATTGAAAGGAAGGGTCTTGCGCTTGAAGAACTCGCCGATCCGACGTTCGGAACCTTGACTCCAGCGCGGATGGTCCACGTCGGGGTTCACATTCGAATAGAAGCCGTATTCGCGGCCGTTCATCATTCGCCACGTGATCTTCGGCTCAGAATCGGTGAACGTGATCTTCACGATGGACTTGATGCTCTTGAAGCCATACTTCCATGGCACCACCAAGCGCACCGGCGCGCCATTCTGCGGCAGCAGGGATTCGCCGTAGAGGCCGAAGCTCAGCATCGTCAACGGATGCATCGCCTCGTCCATTCGCAGACCTTCGCGGTAAGGAAGCGGAATCCCCGAGCGCTCCGCCATCGGCATCTGTTTGCCGTCATAGTACGTTTCAAAGGCGACGTACTTGGCCTTGCTTTGCGGCTCGGCCTTGCTCAACACGTGTGACAACGAAAATCCGATCCACGGGATGACCATTGACCATGCCTCGACGCAGCGCAGCCGGTAGATCCGTTCCTCGAGCGGCGCCACTTTCATCAGCGAATCGAGGTCGTACTTGCCGGGCTTGTTGCAAAGGCCGCCGACAGTTACCTGCCATGGCTGCGTTTTGAACTGCCCAGAGTTCCGAGCCGGATCGGATTTATCGGTTCCGAACTCGTAATAGTTGTTGTAGGTCGTGATGTCTTTGAGCGGCGTCTGTGGTTCGCTCGTGCTGAATTGACTTTTCGCGCCGCTGAGCTTTGCGGCAGACAGATCCGTGCCAGTCAGGAGTAGCCCGGCGGTTGCGCCTGCGAGCAATCGGCGGCGGCTCATATAAGCGGCCCTCGGGGTAACTTCTGAATAGCGGACCTCAGGTGCTCTCCGGATAAGCATGCTTAGGATCCTCCGTC
>DASQDN010000492.1:0-2674 GCA_035634155.1 Bryobacteraceae bacterium
GCGTTCCAGTGAAGCTCGTCTGGTCCCGGGAAGACGACATGCGGCATGACTTCTATCGTCCCGGCGGCTACATGCGCCTCCGCGGCGGCGTTGACGCAAGCGGGAAGCTGGTAGCCTGGCACGATCATTTCGTGAGCTTTGGTGAAGGCGAGAAGTTCGTTGCAGCCTCAAACGTCGGTGTCGGGGACTTCCCGGCCCAGTTCGTTCCTAACTTCGGCCTTGAGGCAACGCTGATCCCCACTCACGTCCCGACAGGCGCCTTGCGCGCTCCTCGCAGCAACTCGCTAGCGTTTGTGGTGCATTCGTTCATCGACGAGTTGGCGCATGCCGCGGGCGTGGATCCGGTGAAGTTCCGGCTAGACCTGCTCGGCAGCGCGAAGGTGGTTGGGCAGGGTCCAACGGCGTATGATGCGGGCCGCATGCGCGCGTGCCTCGAACTGGTGGCGGAGAAGAGCGGCTGGGGCAAGCGCACGCTTCCTAAGGGACGCGGCATGGGCGTCGGCTTCCATTACAGCCATTCCGGTTACTTTGCGGAAGTGGCAGAGGTCAGCGTGGATGCGCAGAATCGGGTGAAGGTCCACAAGGTTTGGGCTGTGGGAGATATCGGGAGCGATATCGTGCATCCCAGCAGCGCCATCAATCAGGTGGAGGGCGCGGTTGTCGATGGCTTGAGCGAAATGATGGCCGAGGAGATCACTTTCGACAAGGGCCGCACCGTACAAGCTAACTTCCATCAGCATCCGCCGCTTCGAATGAAGCAGACGCCTCCGGAGATCGAAGTTCACTTCATCAAGAGCGACAATGCGCCGACAGGTGTTGGTGAACCGCCGCTGCCTCCGCTGCTTCCTGCGGTGGCGAACGCTATCTTCGCGGCGTGCGGCAAGCGGGTCCGCACGCTGCCGATGTCGAAGGAGGGCTTCCGCTGGGCTTAGCCCGTCGACGAAAGCTCTAAAATCGGAAAAGGGGCCCTTCGCGGGCCCCTTTTCTGTTGCCTACGGCTTCTTTGGCGCGGTCTCTTCTTCGCCTTCCGGCGCGGCGTTCACATCGGCGCGACGCCCCCCGGTTGCCGGCGGAACCCAACCATCATGGGAGGGGCCGTTCTGGAAAAACCTTGAGTTGCTGCTGAGCGGATGTCCCTTCGCATACCGTGCTGCCGCCTGGCCGAAGATCTTTCCCGCTTTCAAGGTATCGTCGTGGACCTTCTTGATCATCGCTTGATAGCGGGGATCGTCCTGCGCGAATCCCGAGAACGAACTGAGATCGTTGTTGCCGATGATGACCACGTCCACGCCGGGTACTCGAGCGATGTCATAGGCGTTGGCGACACCGGTCGGCGACTCGATCATGACCACCACGAGCATGTTGTCGTTGAACGTCTGCCGATAGTTGACGCCGTTCACGCCCCACAGGCGCCCGGCCTGACCGCTACCAGCGCTACGCCTCGCCTCTGGCGGGAACCGCGACCATTTTGCCGCCTCCAGCGCTCGCTCCACCGTGTCGACGGTCGGAATGATAACGCCCAGGGCGCCAAGATCGGTGGCGTGCTGGATATGGAACTCCTGCGCGTCGGGAAGGCGAATCATCGGGATCGCTCCCGCTGTGGGACAGGCCGCGATCATCTTCTCCACGTCCTTAAATTCGAGCGTGCTGTGCTGCATCTCAAACCAGGTGTAGTCGTAGTGCTTGGCTTTCTCGCAGTACCCGGCGATGTCGAAGGTGGACTGCGTGAAGCTGAACACCTGTTTACCGTCAAGGAGCTTCTGCTTGGCTGTGTTGTACAGCTTAGGCTTACCACCGGGCTGTGACTGGGCCGTGCTCTGCGCCGCCGCCGGTATGGCTGAGACGGCGAGCGCAACTAGAGAGGCAGTGATCAATTTAGGCATGTGCATGAAACGTGGTCCTCGTATCTTCATTGAAAGACCAGCGCAGTATATCCGAGTCAGAGAAGGAAATAAAGCGGGGTGCGGGACGCGGTGAAGGGCGCGGAAGACGCGCCCCTCGCTTGATCGATACGCAATGTGGGCTACTGCTGAGTCGGACGAGCGCTCACAATCTTTTGCGAGACAAGATCGTACAGGCCACCGGCAGTTTTACCATTTACCGTCTTGAAGTCGTATTTTTCGCCATTCTTGCCAACCACCTTCAGCAAAGAATGATCTTTTTCTTTGTCGAACTTCTGAAGATCGTTGTAGTTCCAGGAGCGGGAGTGATTGGCTTCAGATATTGACTCGAAGCGTAACGACGTGTCATCGGCAATGAGCTTGCCGTTGCACTCACCCTTGCCAAGGTGATCGTGCTTCACGTCGGAAGTATAAGTAGTGACCGTGCGTGAGCGCTCCTGCGGCATCGCAAACCACTGAGTCAATGCGGCCTGATTCTTTTGGTCAATGACTGTGATACGAACATTGGAAACTGTGCCTGAGGCGTCCGCTTCCGGTCTCAGCATGTGAACGACGATCGTCCCGTTTTCGTTCGTGTAGTTCTTCATGGAACCACGACTTAACGTAAATGATTTGCTCGGATCCGCATCGTCAACGAATACCAGTTGATCTCCGCTCCCGACTACCTTTCCTGTGATTGTGCCGGACGGTGTGTTTACTGTGACCTTTTGAATGGTGATCTGTTCGTCACCGTAGGCGGTCACCGCTAATGCAAGAGCGCCAAATAGAGCCAG
>DASQDN010000493.1:0-16253 GCA_035634155.1 Bryobacteraceae bacterium
AAGGCAAAATGAGTACGCATGAGAACAATCGTTGACCGCCAGTTTACCAGTCCCGGCGAATGCAACAAAGCGCCGCCGGAAGCGTCCCATCAGCATGGGCCTCTTCAATTTTTTCATGAACTACGGAAAAGCGCGGTTAGCCAAGCGAGTGCTTGGACGCGCGGTTGGCGGAAACGTTTTTATGATGATGGCGGCGGGATGGGCCGGTAAGAAGATCTACAACCACCTGATGAACAATCGCAAGAACGCGCGCCGGTTAGGCGTTTATTGACGCAAAAGCGGAAGTCGCAGGCAGAATGCCGCGCCGCGTGTAGCGGTATCGGCCCACAGATCACCTCCGTGCGCGACCACGGTCTGTCGCGATAAGGCGAGGCCGAGGCCCAATCCGTTCTTCTTTCCCGCCGTGGCGAACGGCTCGAAAAGACGGGGTCTGACTTCGGCCGGAATGCCGGGCCCGGTGTCCTCCACGCGCACCAAAGCGGAGCCGCCGTTGCGCGTGGCGGTGATGCGTATGGCGCCTCCCTCGCCGAGCGCCTCCAGAGAATTCGTGCACAGGTTGAAGAAGACGCGCTCCATGCGTGCCCTTTCGACTGGCGCTTCCAAAGTGTCGGGCACATCGATTTCGATAGTTACGTTCTGGGTTTGCGCGACGGACTGCAGCGGTTCGCACGCCGCGGCGATTAGGTCACGGAGGCTGCACTGCTCCGGCGACTGGATTTTGCCGCGTGAGATGTTGACGAGGTCTTGCAGTAGTTCCTGAATGCGCCGCGACGCTCGATAGATGTTGCGGGCCAGGCGCTTGACCGTTGCGGGCGGCAGATCGCCGTCTACCAGCATTTCCGAGCCGCCGTAGACGGCGGCCAGCGGATTGCGCAGATCGTGCACTATGGAGGTTGACAGATGACCGATCGTCGCGAGCCGCTCCTGCCGGATGAGATCATTGCGGGCCATCTGAATCGACGCACACATCGAATTGAAGGTTTGCGCGAGGCGGCCGAGTTCATCCTGGCTTTCCACCGGTACTCGCGAGTCGTAGTTCTGGCCCGCGACGGCGGCCGCGGCCTGGTCGAGGCGCACGATGGGATTCACAATGCGGCGGGTTAACAGATAGCTGAGGAGCAGGCCAGCCGCAATGGCGACGGCCCAGATCTTGATCAGGCCCGACTGTAGAGCTGCGAGGTGCCGGCGCGCCGTTTCAAACGATCGGACGATGAGCAACTCGCCGAGTTTGTGCCCGTCCACTGAGATGAGCGGTGTGCTTAAAACCGCATAATCCGAGGAGGCAAGGCCTTCGTGGTTCAACTTCGCGTTGGCTTCGCCGTTGAGTGTCGACACCAGCGTGTTGCCATCCACGCGGTACACAAAGTCGCTGCCCGTACTTCTTTTGAGGTTTCCCGCGAGTGACGCGGTGACCGGATATCCGGCAACCAGAACGTTCAACAACGCCGCGCCCTGCTGGGCCTGGACGTAGACTGGCGTGACTACGACCTGATATAACTGCTCGCCGTTGCGCATGAAGCCTGTTGCCTGCTTGGGGAACTTGGAACGCGCTTCGCGGACGATGGGCAGCTCGGGTATGCGTGTCGCGCCGGCCAGGGAGGCTACGACGTGACCGTCGGGGTCGGTGACCAGGAACACGGCGTCGTCGTGCGAGATGCGGGCCCACAACTCGCCTGCTGTGTCCTGGATTGTGGCCTGGTCGCGAGTGCTGAAGGCGGCTCGCACGTCGGACATGCTGCTGATGACTTGGCTTAGCGATGCGAGCATGTCGGCGCGCGACCGCCAGAGCGCCTCGTAGGCGCGGAGGCTGCCTCGCACTTCTTCTTCAAGTCCTTGGGATGTGCTTCCGAGCGCGTAACGCTGCACCATCCAGCCAGTGGAGACCAATAACACCGTGATGGCTGCTGAGGTAACCAGCAGCGCTTTCGGCATCAGGGAGAGCTTCACTTCTTTGCTCCCGGATACGGTCCGTCGTCTGCGTTTGGCGGATACGGTTTGCCGTACTTGTTCTTGTGCGGCACGGGAAGATAGCCGCTTTCCGAGATCTCGATCGGAGAGATAGTGAAGGCGCCGTCGGTAATCACTACACGGCGTGCAAGCCTATCCAACGTTTCCTGGGTGGCGCGTTCGTGCATGACTTGCAAGCGATACTCGCCGGCAGGTACGTTCGCGATCTGGTAGCGGCCATCGGTTTGCGAGGTGGCAAAGTGGGGCGTATTCACCACGGCAATGATGGCGCTCATGTGCGGATGGATGTTGCAGAAGACGCGCACGATGCCCGGGCGGTCAAAGCGCACGGCTCGCGAGGCGCCGGGCGCGTACAAGCCTACGTCGAACACTTTGCCTTCGAAGTTGGAGAAGGCGTTGTGGAAGATCGGGTCGAAGTTCGGGAAGTCGACGGTTGTGCCGGCGGCTATGGCAAGGATGTGAGGCGTGAAGCGCTTGTTCTTTTGAATAATCTGGGCGCGTGGCGATGGCCGCACCGAAGCGGATCCGGATACCGGTTCCAGCCAGACTACGACGCCCGAAAAGTCCTTGCGCCCGCGGACGGCGGGATCGCGGGAATCGAGCAGGGTCACGGTTCCGCTCACGTTGGCTGCGGAGGCGGCAAAGCACGCTGCGAGGCTAAAAGCGATAACCGAGCGCAAGATCATAGTGAGTGTTCCGCCGCAGTCCTGGCCCGATGTATGTGGTGCGAAGCTTCATGGTTTCGAAGGCAACAATGATATTCGGCGCGATGCGGTACTGCGCGTTGCCAGCGTAGGCGAAGTTCTTGCCGATGGCGCCGGCACGCAGGTCGCTGTCGCGGTCGTCATGCTGGCCGCCGAAGAGGTTGAGGGTTAGCCGAGGTGTGGCTTCGAAGCTAAGCTGCGCCCATCCGCCATTCGAGTGCACGGCAATCGCCTTCCCTGGTCCGATGACGGTAAAGCCTTGTCGAATGGTGCCGAGGGGCGAGGTGTTGTGCCCTTTGTAATACATGCCTGTGAAGGCCATGCGGGCATTCGGCGCGAGCGACCAGTCGACGGTGTAGAGCCGCGACGGCACA
Source organism: Bryobacteraceae bacterium (assembly GCA_035634155.1). GTDB lineage: Bacteria > Acidobacteriota > Terriglobia > Bryobacterales > Bryobacteraceae > DASQDN01. Next base: position 3,047 of record DASQDN010000493.1, read on the forward strand.
GAGGTTCCGATCACATGGGTGGCGCTGGCGTGGAAGGCGGGCGCGAACTCGATGTGGCCTTCGTTGCCGAAGCCGTGGTGGAAGGCCAGTCGGCCTTGGTATCCGGGGCGGCTGCTCTCGACAGTTGGGGCAACTCCTTCGGGGGCGAGTCCTCCAGCTCCTTCTACGGTTTGGAAGATTCCGACTTGTGCGCGGAGATCGGTTTGGGCGCCAAGATTCAAGCGCTGCTCGAGTCGGACTTGCGGCTGCCATAGCCATGGATTGCCGGCGTTGGTAAGCGGCGAGACGCCGACCTGTGCGAGGGAGTTCGGCTCGCGTGGGGAGATGAGCGGCTTGTCCTGTCCGACAAGGAGGCTGGTGGCTCCCCAATCGAGTTGCACAGTGGCGAGGCGGAGACGCATTTGCCGGGTGAGGTTGTTTGAGACGAGGCGGTCGCCGAGGGTGGTGGGCCCGGAGAAGAAGTCCATGAAGAGCGACCCGTTCACCTCCGCGCCTAGCACTGTTGTCGGGCTTCGAAAGAGCAATCCCACGAGGCTTTGCCGCATGGCGCCGCCCTTGGTGCGCGGGACGGCGTTGACGGACGCGGAGGTCGGGTTTTCACTCGTGCCGTTGAAGCGGCCGTTCGAGTACGCGTTGAACAACAGCATCCCGGTGATGGAGATCGGGAGGCGCTGAGAGGCTTGCACTTTGGTGTCGGCTAGCTCTTCGGTGCGCCGCTCCTGCACTTCCAGTCGCTCTTCGAGGGGCTTGGCCGCAGGTGTGCCGGCGAGTTGGCGTTTCAACTCTGCGACTTCTTCGGTGAGCGCTTGGTTCTGCTGCTCCAGGCGCTCCAGGCGCTGGAGGATGGCGGCAAGGCTGGGTTCGCTTTGTGCCTGCGCCGAGGCGGGTGAGGCCGACGCGAGCAGGACTAGCAGCAGCGCTATCGACGCGAGTCTATTTCGCATACAGGATATGTTCCAGCGTATGACGAACGGCCGCCGGAGAGAACGGCTTGCTGAAAAACGCATCCGCTCCCAGCGACTTTAATCGCGCGGGAGTATCGGCATCCGAATCGCCGCTGATGACGATGATGGGTACTGTGTCGAACTTCGGCTCGGCTCGCAGGCGACGGATCAGCTCGAATCCATCGATGCGGGGCATGTGCAGATCGGTTACAACGGCGGCGAGCGGAATTGTTTCGGCCAGCAGAAGCGCTTCCTGGGCGGATGCTACGGTACGCACGTCCAGGTCAGGATTCGCGGCAAGCGCGACCGCCAGCGTTTCTCCGCAAGAATGCGTGTCGTCGACGATCAGCACGGTCATGGCAGGAAGCGATAGCCGACGCCGTGCATGGTGAGGAAGTGACGCGGGCAATCCGGCTGCGGTTCGAGCTTTTGTCGTAATCGAACTACGTGCGCGTCGACGGTTCTGGTGTTGGGGAACGACTCGTAGCCCCACACCGAGTTCAAGATGACGTCGCGGGTGAGGGGTCGGTCGGGGTTCTGCAGGAAGAACGTGAGCAGATTGTATTCGGCAGGCGTGAGCTTCAGCTCACTCGATTTGCGGGTGACGACGCGGCGCTCCAGGTCGACCGTGACGTCAGAGAAGGAAATGATCTGGTGGGCTTCGGGCATGGATCGGCGAAGCACGGCTCGGATGCGGGCCAGCAGTTCGCGTGTGCCGAAAGGCTTGACGACGTAATCGTCGGCGCCAATTTCCAGCAGCAGCACTTTGTCGATCTCTTCGCCGATCGCGCTCAATACGATGATGGGCGTGCCGATGCGGGCGGCGCGGAGCTGCTTGCAGACTTCGGTGCCCGTCATGTTCGGCAGGCGAAGATCTACCAGGATCAGGTCGGGGCGAGTGGCGAGCGCGCGCTCGTATCCGGCTTTGCCGTCGCTTTCGAGGAGGGCGCGAAAACCCTCCTGCTCCAGCAGCACACCGATGGTGTCGCGGAGGCTGTCGTCATCGTCGATGACCAGTATCGTTCGCATAAGCACGGCGGATGGTTCGCTTGCCGTGATTGTAATCGAAGGAAGCACAGGGGCTAAAAATGCGCAGCTAGCGGGCGTTATGCGTCACCAGCGTTTTGCGCCTCCTTTCCATTGTTCTGGTGATCTCGGCCGCAGTCCATTCGCACAGGGCTTGCTTGTCGGCAGGAGTCAGCCGCGACTCAGGGTGAATCAAGACGTACTGCGGTAGCGGCATTCGGTCCTGTTTCACCCCGGCGCATATCGCCGTCAACTGTCCGACGGCGGCGGCCGGCCGCTTTTCGGTACGAGGGCCCCACTCGGAAAGATTCATTGCTTTGCGAGCGCGGGTGATGTCGTTGACGACAACCCACGACATTGGGGCCACATAGCTGTACCAGGGCCAGCGAGTTTCATTCGAGTGGCAGTCCAAGCACGCGCGCCGGAGCATGGCGTCTACGTGCCGCGGTACTTGCGTCGCGCCTTGGAGGGTGTGCGACGGAGTTACCGGGGGATTGACTCGTGCAGGACCGGGCGCCAGTTGCAGTGCCCCACCCATCGCCGCAACCAGCGCCACCCCTCTCACGGTCCACCCCTTGGTCCACCACATGAGTTGGAGTGTAAAGGTGTTGGAAATAGAAGTCGTTGCAGATTTGTAAAAGTCTTTCCAGGGCAGTTAGGAGCGTTCGAACGTGGTTTCGAAAACGTTATTCGCGCGGCGGAGTCACATGTGCAGCATGAGCGAGTGGATCGTTGACGTCGTCGGCAGGCTCGGGTACCTGGGCGTGTTTCTTTTGACGCTGCTGGAGAATATATTCCCGCCGATTCCTTCAGAATTGGTGATGCCGCTGGCGGGCTATCACGCGGCTCAGGGGAAGTTCGGGCTATGGGGCGCGATTGCTTCGGGATCGGCAGGGTCGGTGCTGGGGACTCTTGCATGGTATTGGCTGGGTCGGCGGATCGGGGAGAAGCGGCTTCGGGATTGGGCGGATCGTCGGGGGAAGTGGGTCACGCTCGATGGCGAGGACGTGGATAAAGCGGCTGAGTGGTTTCACCGGCGGGGCGTTTGGGCGGTGTTGATTTGTCGTTTGATTCCAGGGCTGCGGACGTGGATCTCGCTGCCGGCGGGGTTCAGCGCGATGCCGATGCGGCAGTTTCTGCTGCCCACGATCGTTGGCACTGTGCTGTGGACGTCGGCGCTGACCATCGCTGGGCACATGCTTGGGCAGAAGTATCAGAACATTGAGGGCGCGCTCGGTACCGTGTCTTGGGTGGTTATCGCTTCCATCGTGGTGATGTACCTGGTGCGGCTGGTGCGCAGGAGCGGTCCGCGTTCGCATCGCGTTAAAGGATCGCGACCAGTATAGGGTTGGGGTGCAGCACCTCCACGACGCGGCGGATTATTTTCGAGCCGTTGTCGCCGCTGGTGAAGACGACTACGCCTTTTCGTTTGACTGGGACGAAGAACGCGACGCTCTTGAAACCTGGGTCTGATCCGCCATGTCGGATGATGGTTTCGCCGTTGAGATTCAGGATCTCCCAGCCGAGCCCCATGCCCGCGGTGGCGGTGCAGCCGGTGAGTTTTGCCATCGCGCATACTTTTTCGACATCGCCGGGCTGTACGGTGTCGCGCGTCATGGTGAGGCGTTGCGCAGCGAGCGGGGCGTTGAGTCCGTCGGCCTTCATGACATTGATTACAAACTTGCTGTAGTCTTCGACTGTGGTGTGAAGAAGATCGGCGGCGCTCCAGCGTTCGGGCGCTTTTGCGGGAAGCTTTACTTTTTCTCCCCGTGGTTGGGCTACGCGGCCTTCGTGCCAGGGTCGGTGGGTGAAGGATGTGCCCTTCATTCCAATTGGGTCGAGTACGTATTGCTGTGCGAGTTCTTCAAAGCGCTTGCCGGTCTTCTTTTCGGCAAAGCGTGCAACGTATTCATAGCCCTCGCCGGAGTAGCCGGTCTTTGTGCCTGGCTCCCATTGGAATTGGAGGACATTTTTGGTTTGGTAACGCCAGTTGGTGAAGCCGGTCTGGTGACTCAGGGAGAGGCGCGGGGTGAGGAGCTTGTGCCAGGGATTCTGCGCGATGTCCGGGTCGATCCAGTGTGCGGCCATGGGTTCGTCTAACTGGATCTTGCCTTCGGAAACGAGGCGCAGGACGGTTTCGGCTGCGACTGGTTTGGTGAGGGATGCGACGTTGTATAGGGTTTTGGCCGAGGCGGGTACGCCGGGACTTTGCTCGCCGTAGACAGCGGTCCAGGCTAGCTTGCCGTTCTCGATGAAGCCTACCGCGAAGCTGGGGACGTCGTATTCTTTCATCCATTGCTGGGCGCTTGCGTCGATCTGCGTTTTGAGGCTGGTTTGCTGTTCGGCGCTGGCTCCGAGGGCCAACACGAGCGCTAGCGCGGCGAGGGGCTTCATGATCTCGCATACGAAGGTCGTGGCTCTGGAGTTCCGTCAGAATGCGTGTGTGTGGTTGTTTTCTCGAATTCGCCGTACACTAGACCGCATGGCCAGAATCGACAGAATTGCGCCGGAAATCCCCGTGGTTAATCTCGAAGAATCCTTACGATATTACGAATCGAAGCTGGGGTTCGAAGTTGTGTCGGAGTATCCCGACGGACGGTACGCCATTGTCGAGCGGGATGGGGTGGCGATTCATCTCTTCGAGGATGAGAAGCGCACGCAGCCGGTGGGCGTGCATATGTTCACCGGCGAACTCGATGAATTGCACGACGAGTTTAGACGGCTCGGGGCATCGCTGACGCAGGGGGTCGAACGCAAGCCCTGGGGCAACCGCGATTTCAGGGTGGTCGACCCTTCGGGTAACGAACTGAAGTTCACCGAACCTTCCAGTGTGCTAGCGTGACGAATTGGTACTCATGAATTCCTTGTTCCTGCGGCGCGCGGCAATTGCATTCGTCCTACCGGCTTGTCTGCTGTTGGGGCAGGCCACTTCATGGCAGACCGCGACAGATCTTCCGGGCGTTGAGTTGTCCGGCTTGAACGCCTCGCAAAAACCGGCGGCGCTGAAGATGGTCCGCGAGCAGGATTGCAACTGCGGCTGCAATCTGAAGATCGCCGAGTGCCGGGTGAAGGATCCTAAGTGCAGCTATAGCCAGGCGCTGGCGAATGCCGTTGCCAAGGAGTTCGCCGCGGGCAAGACGTCCGAGCAGGCCTACGCCGTGCTGAAGGAACTGCAGAAACAAGGACCGGTCCGTCCGAAGATCCTTGAAGACGCAGTCACGCTTTCGCTGGCCGGCGCGCCTTCGTATGGACCGGCTAACGCGCGCGTCACCATCGTTGAGTTTTCCGACTTTGAATGTCCGTATTGCGCGATGGCTGGGCCTAAGACGATGGCCGTCGCCGCACAATATCCCACGGACGTGCGGATCGTGTTTAAGCAGTTCCCGCTCGATTTCCATTCGAATGCGTTCCGGGCCGCGGAGGCGTCGTTGGCGGCGCATGCGCAAGGAAAGTTCTGGCCGATGCACGACAAGATGTTTGCCAATTATCGCCAGCTCACTCCGGACAACATTCTGAAATGGGCGCAGGACTCGGGTGTGGATATGGCAAAGTTCAAGGCCGATCTGCAGTCGGGCAAGTTCCGGGCGACGGTGGAGAAGGATACCAAGGAAGGCATGGGCGCTGGGGTGATGGGCACGCCCACGTTCTTCATCAACGGCAAGCGCTACAACGGGCCATTCGAACTCGAAGCATTAAAGCCGATTCTTGAAGCCGAGCTTAAGTCGGCCCCACCCGCCAAGTAGGAGCGACGTGACACGGCGCTCGTTGACAGGCATGCTGCTGGCTGCGGGAGCGGCTGGGCGCGCACAGCAACCGGCAGGCGATAAACCCGTGAGGCTGGTGATCGCGGGTATGACGCACGGCCACGTGGCCGGTTTTTTCCGCCGATTTGCCGGCCGACCCGAGATCGAGGTCGTTGGCATCACGGAAGCGCAGCGGCCGGTATTCGAGCGGTACGCGGCCGAGTTCAAACTCGATCCCAAGCTTTTCTTTCCTTCGCTAGACGCGGCGCTGGATGCCGCCAAGCCGGAAGCGGTGATGGCGTACAGCAACACCTTCGAGCACAAAGCGATCGTCGAGGCTTGCGCTCGGCGGCGAGTGCACGTGATGGTAGAGAAGCCGCTCGCCGTCGGCATGGAGCACGCGCGAGCCATCGAACGAGCCGCAAAGCAGGCGGGGATCTACGTGCTCGTCAATTATGAAACGACATGGTACCCGACGACGCAGCAGCTACCGTCGCGGCTGGCCAACGGGATCGGAAAGCTTCGCAAGATTGTGGTTCGGGATGGACACCAGGGACCGAAGGAGATCGGCGTCCCACCGGAGTTCCTGGACTGGCTGACGGATCCGGCGCGGAATGGAGGGGGCGCGCTGTTCGACTTCGGCTGCTACGGCGCAAATCTAGTGACATGGCTGATGAACGGTCGACGCCCCAGCACCATCCTCGCAAGTGTCCAAACGATGAAGCCGGCCATCTACGCCAAGGTGGATGACGACGCAACGATCCTGCTGACGTACCCGAACACGCAAGCCACCATTCAGGCGTCCTGGAACTGGCCGTTCAGCCGTAAGGACATCGACATCTACGGCGAGACTGGCTACTTGCTGGCTCCGGATCGCGACACGTTCCGCTTTCGCGCTCCCGGCAAGCGCGACGAACAGGTCACCAAACTCACGCCGCTCACGAACGATTTCAAGGATGAAGTGAGCTATCTGGCGGCTGTGGTTCGGGGGCGAATTCAGCCCGATGGTCTTTCCTCTTTGGCGCTGAATATGGTCGTTACCGAGATTCTGGATGCGGCGCGGCGCTCGGCCCGAGAAGGCCGTTCGATAGGCCTGTGAGTCGCCGGGAACTTTCCCTTTTCTTCGGTGTCAAAAGGTGTAGAATCGCAGGTGAGAAGGCAGTGGCCGATTTCACGTTACGTCTCGATCTCGAAGCGGGCGCAGGGCTGACCAGCCAGGACATCCCAAGCGAAGAAGATCGCCTTATTGAAGGCTTGCGAACTGGCGCGCCTGAGGCGTACGAAAGGTTGCTGGATCTGTACCAGCAGCCAGTCTACAACCTGGTTTACCGCCTCATGGACGATCCGTCGGAAACACCCGACGTGGTCCAAGAAGTTTTTTTGAAGGTCTTCCGCAATATCGGCGCATTCCGTGGGAACAGCAGCCTGAAGACCTGGATTTATCGAATTTCTTTCAACGAGGCCTATAACCACAGGCGGTGGTTTACTCGTCATAAGAAGCAAGAAGTCGGATTAGAGAAGGACGAAGATGACGCGCTCGGCTTCCGTGAAGTGTTGCCGGACCGCGGGCGCTCGGCGTTCGACCTGGTATCCGACCTTGAAACGCATGCCTTGGTGGAAGAGGCTTTGACTACGCTGAATCCTGCTTTCCGCGCCGCTGTTGTGTTGCGCGATATAGAGGATCTCAGCTACGAGGAGATCGCCGATGTTTTACAGGTCTCGCTCGGAACCGTCAAGTCCCGCATTTTGCGCGGACGCGAAGCTTTGAAGCGAGCGTTAGCGGGCAGGCTCAGACCGGAGCCTTCCATGCTGCTCACACCAGAACCGGTCAGGTGAAGCGATGATGAGTTCAAGTAAGCAGGTACGCGCTGAAGAATATCGGGATATAAGGCAGGTGTTGCAGGGGCTTCCTCAACGCGCGCCGGCAGCCGACTTGCGCACACGTCTGCGTGTACTTGCCTCCAAGGAAAGTTCGCGTCGGCGGTCGCGCGCGACGTGGTACAAGTGGGCCCAAACCAAGCTTGTCGATTTTCGGTTGTTCGCGAATAATCTGATGCGTCCGCTGGCGATTCCGACAGCAGGCGGATTCGTTTCGGCGCTGCTGCTTTTTGGCGTGCTGGCGCCCACGCTGGCGACACCCGGAGCAATTCCAGGCGGAACCGACGTGCCTACCGTGCTCTATACCGAAGCGTCGGTGCGCAGTCTGACGCCGTTCGGCTTCCGAGATGTGGCTTTCCTGGTGGAAGTGACTATTGACGACGAAGGGCGGGTAATTGAATACTCAATTCCCAGCGAATACCCAGTCACTCCAGAGCTTTATCGCAGCATCGGCAATAATCTGCTGTTTACGCAGTTCACTCCGGTCCGCAACTTCGGCCAGCCGGTCCGGTCCAAGTTCCGGATTTCGTTCCAAAGCAGCCAGATCGACGTGAGAGGCTAGACGCCTGGGTCGCCGGCTCGGTCAGCATTTCCTTGTTCGCCAATCCGTTCTGGAGCGTATTGCCGCCGCAGCTTGTCCGTACCCGGACCAAGTCGTGGTCGAGATCGGCCCGGGAAAAGGGGCGCTAACGCAGTACCTCCTCCGGCGTGCAGTTCAAGTGCATGCCATCGAAGTGGACCAGGTACTGGTTCATTATCTCCAGGAAAAGTTTCGCAATGACGCTGGCTTTTCCGTCCAGCATGCCGACGTTCTGAAGGCGGATCTGGCGCAGTGGGGTCCGGTACAGATCGCGGGCAACCTTCCGTACTACATCACTTCTCCTATCTTGGAGCGCGTCCTCGCGCTGGGCCCAAACCTTCTGCATGCGGTTTTTCTGATCCAAAAGGAAGTGGCCGATCGAGTCGTGGCGAGCCCCGGCAGCCGCGATTACGGCTATTTGTCAGTGCAAGTCCAGGTCTACGCCGAAGCCAAGTTTCTTTTCACGGTTCCCCCGGACGCGTTCAAGCCTCCACCGCAAGTAGACTCGGCTGTCATCGAGCTTCGCCCGCGGGCCGTGCCCGTATCTGACGATCCGCAAGGGTTGGTGAAGTTCGCCGCTCTTTGCTTTCGGCAAAAGCGCAAGATGCTCCGCAACAACCTTTCGGGAGCTTTCCCGGCCGAAGCCATCGACGCGCAACCCGAGGCCCGGCTTCGCGCCGAGCAGCTTTCCGTTGTGCAGTTCGCCGATCTGCGGGATCGTATACTGAAATTTCAATGAGAGTTCGCTTCGCGCCTTCCCCTACCGGCTATCTCCACATCGGTAGCGCCCGTACTTTCATCTTCAACTGGTTGTACGCGCGGCATAACGGCGGTACCGTTATCCTCCGCATCGACGACACCGACGTTGAACGCAATACCGAAGTCTCGTTGAACTCTATCTACGAGGGTTTGAACTGGCTTGATTTAGGTTGGGACGAGCAGTACCGTCAATCCGAGCGCCTCGATCTTCACCGCCGGTCGGCTGAAGCGATCTTCGCCAAAGGGATGGCCTATCGCGATTTTACTCCGGCGTATTCCGGCGATGAGCAGGAATCCACTACGCAGCGCGAAGGCGCGGCCTGGCTCTTCAACGCCGACATGCGCGAGCTTTCCCGCGAACAAAGCGACCGGCGGGCGGCTGCCGGTGAGCCGTTCGTCCTGCGCTTCCGCGTTCCTCGCGACACGGACCGGGCCGTCACCTTTCACGATCATGTCTTCGGTCCACAATCCAAGCTTGCCGCGGATATCGAGGATTTTGCCTTGCTGCGTAGCAACGGCATGCCGACGTATCACATGGCATCCTGCGCCGACGACCTGGACCTCCGCATTACTCACATCATTCGCGGCCAGGATCACCTGACCAACACCTTCAAGCACGTCCTCATTTTTGAAGCGCTTGCCGGTGAGGCGCCGCAGTTCGCGCATCTGCCGCTGCTGATCGCGCCCGATGGAGCGAAGCTTTCCAAGCGCAAGCACGGCCCGGTGGTCAGCGTTACGACGTATCGCGACGCTGGGTTCCTTGCCCATGCGTATGTGAACTTTCTATGCTTGCTAGGCTGGAGCCCCAAGGACAACCGCGAGCAGATGTCGCGCCAGGAACTAATCGACGCTTTCAAGCTGGAAGGCGTGAACCGCAGCAATGCCGTGGTCAATTTCGCCGATGAGGATCCAATCGATCCAAAAGCAATGTGGCTGAATGGCCAGCACCTCCACACGATGCCGGTGGATGAACTTGCCGCGCATCTGCTGCCTTATGTTCGGAATGCGGGCTGGCAGGCGGATGAGGCGAAGATGCGGCAAGTGACACCGCTGATCCAGGAGCGCATCCGGGTTCTTCCCGACGTTCTGACGGTTGCTGACCTGTTCTTCGCGGACGAGCTCGCGCCGTATGATCCGAACGAGTTAATCCCCCAAAAAGGGGACTTGGGAACGGCCGCGCAGGTTCTGGAAAAGGCACGGGAAGTGCTGTCAGAGGCTGCGTTTACGCACGATTCTCTGGAATCCACATTAAGAGAAGCCGCAGTCGCTCTTAAGCTGAAACCGGGACAGATGTTCCTGCCCATCCGAGTGGCCGTGTGCGGCCGCAAAACAGCCCCGCCGCTGTTCGAGACGCTAGCTGTTCTGGGTCGCGAAACCTCGTTGAAACGCATCGCCCAGGCGCTCGCGAACGTCCAAAGGATTACCACCCACGCATGAGTACCCCTGAACCGGAGAAGATAGAAAAAGCTCCATCCAACTTCATCCGGGACATCATCGTCGAAGATCTGAAATCGGGAAAGCATGAAGGTCGTGTTCAGACCCGCTTTCCTCCGGAGCCCAACGGCTATCTTCATATAGGTCACGCGAAAGCTATCTGCCTCGATTTCGGATTGGCGGCTGAGTTCGGCGGGCGCTGCAATCTTCGGATGGACGACACGAATCCTTCGAAGGAAGAAACCGAATACGTCGATTCCATTCAGGAGGACGTGCGGTGGCTGGGGTTCGATTGGGAAGATCGCCTGTTCTACGCGTCCGATTACTTCGAGCAGCTTTATCAATGGGCGCTAAAGCTCATTCGCGACGGCAAGGCCTACGTCGACGATCTTTCAGCCGAGCAGATCCGCGAGCACCGGGGCACGTTGGTGGAACCCGGCCAGGAAAGCCCGTACCGCAATCGCAGTGTGGAAGAGAATCTCGAGCTGTTCGAACGCATGAAAAACGGCGAGTTTCCGGACGGCTTCCGTACGCTTCGGGCCAAGATCGATATGGCTTCGAAGAACCTCAATATGCGCGACCCGGTGATGTATCGCATCGCGCACAAGCACCATCACCGCACGGGCGACAAGTGGCGCATCTATCCGATGTACGACTACGCCCATGGGCAATCTGACTCGCTGGAAGGCGTGACGCACTCGATCTGCACGCTGGAATTCGAAGATCACCGGCCGCTGTACAACTGGTTCATCGAGCAGCTCGGCATCTTCCCTTCCCGTCAGATTGAATTCGATCGGTTGAACCTGACGTACACGTTGTTGAGCAAACGCAAACTCCTCACGCTGGTACAGGACGGACACGTCAGCGGTTGGGACGATCCGCGGATGCCCACGATTTCCGGGATTCGCCGCCGCGGCTACACGCCGGAGGCGATTCGAGCGTTCTGCGGACAAATCGGCGTTTCGAAGACGAACGGCACAACGCAACTCGGTCTGCTGGAGCACTACGTTCGAGAGGATTTGAACAAGCGCGCGGCCCGGATTATGGGTATCCTTAACCCGCTGCGCGTGGTGATCGACAACTATCCGGAAGACCTTGTGGAAGAGATGGACGCGGTGAACAATCCGGAAGACTCGTCCGCAGGCTCGCGCAAAGTGCCCATCTCGAAGGTGCTTTACATTGAGCAGGACGACTTCCGCGAAGATCCGCCAAAGCAGTTCTTCCGCCTCGCGCCAGGCCGCGAAGTCAGGCTTCGCTATGGCTATTTCATTACCTGCGTCAATGTCGTGAAGGACGATTCCGGCAAGGTGGTGGAACTTCATTGCACGTACGACCCGGCGACGCGCGGCGGCAACGCGCCTGACGGGCGAAAGGTGAAGTCCACTATTCACTGGGTATCGGCTGCGCATGCGATCGACAGCGAAGTGCGTCTATACGAAACCCTGTTCACGAAAGAGAATCCCAACGAGGTTGAGGAAGGGCAAGACTTCACGGCAAACCTGAACCCGAACTCGCTGCAAGTGCTGAAGGGCTGCAAGCTGGAGCCAAGCGTCCGCGGTGTGGCCGCAGGTACGCGGTATCAGTTCGAGCGGCTCGGCTATTTCTGCGTCGATAAGGACTCGACCGCCGAGCGACCGGTGTTCAATCGCACTGTCGGCTTGCGCGACGCCTGGGCGAAGATCGAACAGCGCGGGAAATAAGAAAAGATGATCATCCTTGGAATCGGCGGCATCCTTAACGACGCGGCCTGCGCAGTGCTGCGCAACGGCCATCTAGTAGCGGCGATCGAAGAAAAGAAGATTGCTCGGAGAACGGCCGCGGGCGAACTGCCGCAGCGCGCGATGGCCGCGTGCTTGCAGATCGCGGGTATCGACGCCGGCGCTGTTGATGCCGTAGCGCTAGTACGCCCGTTCGCAGTCACTTCCGATACGCTTCTTCACACCGAGGTACGAGCTCAGTTTCCGAACGCGCGACTCGTGATCGTGGAGCACCATACGGCCCACGCGGCTTCGGCCTGGTATGCGTCGCCCTTCGAGGATGCGACCGTATTGACGCTGGATCGTGGCGGCGACCTGCACTGCGGCGCGCGGTGGCAAGCGGACTCGCGCGGCCTGGTTCTCGAGAAGGAGTTGTTCTATCCGGACTCGCTCGGTGACTTGTACGGTCGCGTGACCGAGTTGCTTGGGTTCGAAGCGAATGCTGACGAACACAAGGTTCAGTGGTTGTCCTCGGGCGGCGACGACCGGTTTGTCAAAGTATTCGAAAGCATGATGATCTGGGACGGCGATCACTGGCCCACGCTTGATCGGTCCTGGTTCGACAACTCACGCTTGCGACTAGGGGGCTTTGACGAACGGCTCTTTGCTGCGCTGCAGATTGGATCCGACGGCGCGGTACCCGCCCACCTGCGGGCGCACGTTGCGGCAGGCATCCAGCGTGCCGTCGAGAACGCTGTTATTCGTTTGGCCGGCGATGCCAAGCGGGTGTGCCTGGCGGGAGGTCTCGGCTTGAACTCGCTTCTGGTTGCCGCGCTGGAACGGGATCGCGAGGTGTTCGTGCAGCCGGCGGCCGGTAATGCGGGCACAGCCATCGGAGCGGCTCTTCACACTTCGGCGTTCGTTGGCGGCGATAAGCGTCATGTGAGCCTGGGTAATCTTTGCCTTGGCCCCGAATACTCGGCCGAAGAAATCAAGCGATCTCTGGAGAACTGCAAGCTTCGCTTCAAGTACCTGCTGACGAGTGAGGAAGCGATCGAGACGGCGGTTCAGATGTTGAACGATCACCGGATCGTCGCCTGGATGCAGGGCCGAATGGAGTTCGGGCCGCGCGCGTTGGGCAACCGC
>DASQDN010000494.1:0-6488 GCA_035634155.1 Bryobacteraceae bacterium
ACAGTTTCCCCGCTGGTCCTACAAACGGCAGCGCAGCCAGGTCTTCGTCGTTGCCGGGCTGTTCACCAACCAGAATGATCTCGGCATTTATTTGGCCTTCGCCGAACACGGTTTGTGTGCCTTTTTTCCACAGGTCGCACGCCTGGCAACCCGCTGCAATCTTATGGATTTGCGGCAGCGTGGCAGGTTCCGGAATGAGCGTGGCGGCGGTGCTGAGAACCGCTTTCTGAACGGCCATACCGCGTAGACGCGAGCCGTTTCCTTCTTGACACACCCCTCAATCAGGAGCAAAATAAAAGGCGAAGAAAAGGCGAATTAGGGTAGATAAAAGAGCCATGGATCGCGCAGCCTTAGCCACTCACCTTCGAAGCAAAGTTCAATTACAACAACGACTTGAGCGTGAGTGCATGGCCACCGGGATTGCCCGCTTCGACGCGGCCACGGGCGGCGTGCCCCGCGGGGCCATTACAGAACTGTATGGACCTGCCAGCTCCGGCAAAACCACATTCCTGCACGCCTTCATCGCCAACGCATCGGCGAGCGGCGAGTTTTGCGCCCTCATCGACGGCAGCGACTCGTTTGACCCCTCGTCCGCCACAGCCGCCGGCACGGATCTACGGAGGCTGCTTTGGGTCCGCTGCAACGGACTCGAGCAGGCGATCCGGTCGGCGGATCTGCTGGTGCACAGCGGCGGCTGGGGCGTGGTCGTTCTCGACCTGAGCGACATCCGCGCTGACCATCTTCGCAAACTGCCGCTCTCTTATTGGCATCGATTCAAGCGAGCCGTCGAAAACACCCCAACGGCATTTCTCGTCCTCGACCGCGAGCCGCAAGCGAAGAACTGCGCCGCCATGACCCTGGAACTCCCCCGCGCCAGCGCCGTGTGGTCGGGCTCACACCCCGACTTCCGACTTCTTAGAGGCCTCGATGTGCGTATCACCCCGCGCAAGCCCGTCCATTCGCACCAGGCGGTATTCCGAGCCAAAGCCCTGGCATAAACGGCAGTCCCATGTACGCTTGCATCTACATCCCGGGATTGACCGACGACCGTCCCCTGCGCGACTGCGCCCAAGCCTTCTCGCCAAATGTCGAGTATGTTCCTGAAGCCGCCATCGTCGACATTCGAGGACTACGTAAACTCTACGGACCTCCGGAATCCATCGGCAAAGCCATCGCGCATCGAGTTGCCGCCTTCGGCGCCGCGCGTGTCGGCATCGCCGCCAATCCTCAAGCGGCCATCGCGGCCGCCAAAGGATTTGCGGGACTCACCGTCATCCCGACCGGCGAGGAAGGCCGAGTGTTGTCGTCGCTCCCTTTGAGCCTGCTCGCGCCTGAAGAAGAGCTGAAAGAAACTCTAACCAGTTGGGGCATTCACACCTTTGCCGATCTCGCCGCATTGCCTGAGACGGGCATCGCCGAGCGCCTCGGGTCGGCCGGCGTTCGTCTTCGGCAACTCGCGCGCGGAATGCCGGCGCGTCCGATGATTCCGTCGAAAGACGCCGTAGTTTTCGAAGCGAGCCTGGAACTCGACCACGGAGTCGAACTCCTGGAACCGCTTCTCTTTATCCTGTCGCGTTTGCTGAACCAGATCTGTGGCAAGCTTTCCACGCACGGGCTTGCAGCCAACGAAATGGAGCTGCGGCTGCGGCTTGACGGTCAGCCGGAGTTCACGCGCATGCTCCGCCTGCCCTTCGCCACACGCGAAGCGCAAACGTTTTTGAAGCTCCTGCAATATGACCTGTCCGCGCACCCGCCTGGCGCTCCGGTGACGCATGTCCATCTGAAAGCGACGCCGGTGCACCCGCGCATCGTGCAAGGCGGCTTATTCGTGCCGCTGGCGCCTCAACCCGAAAAGCTGGAAATGACGCTGGCACGCATCGCCGCCATCGTAGGGGAGGGAAATGCGGGAACTCCGGAATTGCTCAACACTCACCGTCCCGGCGCTTTTCAGATGAAGCGCTTCGAGGCCAAAGAAGCCGACGCGCCGGCATCGGTAGAATGCACCGAACCGCGCCTTGCGATTCGTATCTATCGGCCTCCGCTTCCAGCCTTCGTGTCGCTCGTCGCCGGCCACCCGGACCGCATCCGAGCCAAAGGCGTACAAGGCAACGTCACTGCCTACGCCGGTCCCTGGCGCACATCCGGCGACTGGATCACACCCACGCCGTGGTCTGACGACGAATGGGATGTTGCGCTCAGCGCCGGCGGAGTCTACCGCCTTCGCTTGCAACCCACAAACGAATGGTTCGTCGACGGCAATTACGATTAATCCACGCCATCGAAACACGTACACCGAAGCAAGTACGGGGACATGTGCCTATTTACACGGCGTCTCCAAACCACAAGCAGAGCGCGTGTCCCCCACCAAACCACGCCAACCGAAAACACAAAAACCAAACATATCCCCACCAAAACCCAGACCAAGCGAAAATAACAACTTGCCCCTCCGCATAGCGACCCTCCGCTGGATAACCGCGCTGGCCGCAGCCACAATCCTCATCACCGAAATCCTCAGCCTCTTTCACGCAATCCATAAACCAGCAATAGCCATCGCCTGGCTAATCACCCTCCCAGCCCTACTCCTAACACCGGCACTCCACCTCCGAATCGCATTCACACGGCCGCAGCTATTTCCCACCGCAGCCGCCGTAGCCGTCACCGTGATGGTGGCCCTCATCGGCTGGACCGCTGCACTCAGTCCACCGAACAGCAGCGACACGATGTCCTACCACCTCCCTCGTGTCCTGCACTGGATGCAGAACAACAGCGTGGAGTTCTTTCCCACTTCATATCTGAACCTCATCATGCTCCAGCCCGCAGCCGAGTACATAATGCTGCACGCCTACGTCCTTTCCGGCGCAGACACCTTCAGCAACTTCTTCCAGTTCATCGCCTACATCGGCTGCATTCTGGGCGTCAGTTCCGTGGCCGCTGCCTATGGCCTGAATGCCAACGCCCAAGCCACGGCGGCCATATTCTGCGCCACCCTGCCGAACGCCATCTTGCAAGCATCCGGAGCCAAGAACGACCTCATCCTCGCCTGCTTCCTTGTATGCGCCGCCGTCTTCGCGCTGCGCTGGCTCGAAACCAAAGACAACACGGACCTCGCGTTCCTAGGCCTCGCCATGGGAGCCGCCTTCTGCACCAAAGGCACCGCGTACCTTTTTGCGCCTCCGCTCCTCGCCGCGATCCTTCCCGTCCGTCAATGGTTACGAGCAGGCATCGCGATCGCCGTCGGAATCATCCTATTGAACGCGCCGCAATACACGCGCAACCTTGACCTCAGTGGATCGCCCTTAGGATTCGACTCCGCGCATGCCGACGGACAATTCCGCTGGCGAGTCGAGCATTTCGGTTGGAAGCCAACCCTCTCCAACGCGCTGCGTCATACAACCGAGCAGATGGGAGGCCGCAGGCCCGAATGGAATCAGGGCGTCTACGACACTGTCCTCTCCATCCACAAGCGTCTCGGCATCAATCCCGAAGATCCCGACACCACTTGGCGCTGGGCAGAATACAAACCGCCCGTGAACGCCAACCACGAAGCTAATGCCAACAACAAATGGCATCTGCTGATCTTCCTGCTAGCGATTCCGCTTTGCCGCGGTCGAGGTCTCAACTACGCCTTTGGTGTAGTCACCGCTTTCGTGCTAGTGTGCGCCTACCTCAAGTGGCAACCCTATTTCTCGCGACTCCATTTGCCGCTCTTCGTCGCCATGTCACCCGTGGCGGCAATGGCCATCGCAAGGATTCCCCTCACGATCCCGCACGTCGTCATAGGAGCAATCCTCGTCAGCAATGCACGTCTGGCGGTCACCGAAAATTGGACGCGTCCTCTCGAGGGCCCCAGAAGCCTGCTTCGACAATCGCGCAACGACGCCTACTTCAACGACATCGGCCAATGGAACAATCGCGAGTCCTACCTGCAAGCCGTCGCCGCCACCGCATCCAGCGGATGCTCGCTCGTAGGCATAGACACCTCGCAGAATCACGTCCAATACCCATTCCAGATCCTTCTCCGTCAGACGATGCCAAGCGTGCGCTTCACCGAAGTGGGAGTGAAGAACCCATCGCGCAAATACGCAAAGGCCGCAACTGCCAAGCCATGCGTCGTACTCTGCCCCGACTGCCTGAGCAAACCCGAGCTCACGTCGCCATACGAATCCGAATACGGTCCTCCAATTGCCTTAGGCTCGTTCCTTCTCTTCAGCAAAACAGATCCAGGCAACAACTGACCATCCGTCGCGATGGAGGGACTTGACAAACATGGGTAGACGTCTCAATATGGAGCTATCTAACTATGGCGCGGCCCGACACCCTGCAAGGATCGCTTGACCTACTCGTACTGAAGATTCTTTCCAGACGGCCGGGCCTCCATGGCTACGCAATCATGTCCGCAATCCGGGAACACTCAGGCGACCTGCTCAAAGTGGATCAAGGCTCGTTGTACCCAGCCCTCCACCGCATGGAGGAGGCAGGGTGGATCACTGCCGAATGGGTCATCAATGAGGCCGGACGCCGTGCGCGCAATTACGAAATCACGAAAGCTGGAAAAGCTCAGCTTGCCGCGGAGCAGCAGCGCTGGGACACCGTCACTTCGGCCGTGAACCGTGTGTTGAGGACCGTCTAACTATGTCGCGCTGGACGCGTTTCATCAATGTGTTTCGCGGAGATCGCGTCAGCCATGAGATTGATGAGGAACTCGAAGCACATATCGCCAGCGCCATTGAAGACGGCTGTGATCCCGTGGAGGCGCGGCGCTTACTCGGCCCGGCACTGCAATATCGGGAAACAAGCCGCGACACAAAACTCATCCCGTGGATTGAGTCGCTCCGAGCAGACACAGTCTTCGGTTTGCGTCAGTTGAAAAAGCACAGAGTTACATCGGCGGCGGCCATCGTGTCGCTTGCCCTCGCCATCGGCGCATGCACATCCGCATTCCGATTAGTCGATGCTTTATTGCTGCGGCCTTTACCCATTGCGGAACCTGGGCGCCTCTACATCACGCAGCGCGAGGGCCTCACCCCAGAAGGTCAGCCGAGAACCGCCGAGAGTTTGTCGTACCCGCTCTTTCGGAACATGCGCGCAACTGTGTCACAAGAAGCGGAAGTGATCGCAGTATCCCGCGGCGTGCGAACCGATATCACCTACGGCTCAGACCAGCAGATGGAGAAGGCTTACCGGCAGTATGTCTCCGGCTGGATGTTCACGTCCTTTGGACTTCATGCCGCCGTCGGAAGAGTGTTCACAGAGCGGGACGATACGACTCCTGGCGGCCATCCCTACGCCGTCCTCTCCCACGAATATTGGCAGCGTCGGTTCGCCGGTGATCCGAGCGTAATCGGCCGCACATTCCGCATGGGCAGCGACCTTTACCAGATCGTGGGTGTGGCTGAGAAAGGATTCACCGGTACCGAACCGGGAACCTTTGTCGATGTTTTTGTTCCGATCATGATGAACGCTCGTGCCATCCACAACCGCGACACATTCTGGATTCGCGCATTTGTGCTTCCCGCGTCGGGCAGGTCCGTGACCCCGCTAAGGGACCGCATGGACGTCGTATACCGATCGATGGAGCGGGACCGCGCTAAGGGTTTTACTCACCTTCCCAGTCATGTGGTGGCGGACTATCCGAAGGACAAGATCATTCTCGAAAAGGCGAGCGCAGGTATCTCGGCAGTACAGAAAGATTACCGCCTCTCTTTAACAGCGCTTGGCATCCTTGTCGCGCTGGTGCTGCTGATCGCGTGTGCAAACATCGCAAACCTGATGACCGCTCGGGCGGCTGCGCGGGCTCGTGAGATGGCCTTACGCGTTTCCATCGGAGCGGGACGCGCGCGCTTGCTGCAACTCGTCCTTGTTGAGAGTGCATGGGTCGCGACGTTAGCCACCGTCGTCGGGGGGCTGCTCGCCTGGTGGGCAGCGCCCCTCGTCGTTAGCCTCATCAACCCGCCGGACAACCCCGCGCGACTCCATCTTCCCTTCGACTGGCGGTTGATGGGCTTCGCTGTCACCATTGCGTTTTGCGCGACCTTGCTCTTTGGATTGGCGCCCGCCTTGCGAGCATCCGGAGTCAAGCCGGCAAGTGCGCTCAAAGGTGGAGAAGATCCGCACGCCCGCAAGCGCCTGATGCGCGCGCTCATATGCGTGCAGGTCGCATTCTGTGTCGTTGTCCTGGTGATCGGAGCACTCTTCGTCGCCACTTATGACCGTCTCGCCGGTACTCCGACGGGTTACTCGTCCGAACGACTGCTCGCGCTGGAGACGGTAACGCCTCAACCTCAGCCTCCAATCTATTGGGAACAGGTGGCGGCGCACCTGCGATCTGTCCCAGGCGTGGAGTCTGTCGCGTACTCAGAATGGCCGGTCATGAGCGGGGAGATGTGGAACCAGGCCATCTCGATCAATGGCGCTCCTCCGAGTGAGATCTTGACCTTCATGCTTCCGGTGTCGCCCGGCTGGCTGCAAACCATGAAGCTCCCTTTGAC
>DASQDN010000495.1:0-2513 GCA_035634155.1 Bryobacteraceae bacterium
CCCGCGCTCGACAGGTGCTCGGATTTGAGCCGCGCGTCGGACTCGAAGAAGGCTTGGTGGACTTGGCGGCGTGGCTTGAAGGACAAATCGCGTCGGATCGTGTCGCCGAGTCCCGCAACGAACTCGCCGCACGAGGCCTGATGGTATGACGGATCCCGTCCTCATCTGCGGCGGCGCGGGCTTCATCGGCACCAATGTGGCGGCCCGGCTGTGCGAAGCAGGCGCCCCTGTTCTGGTGTACGATGACCTGTCGCGCCCCGGCGTCGAACGCAACATCCAGTGGCTGAGAAGCACATACGGCAGTCTTGTCGATTTCGAACGCGGCGACATCCGAGACAGCCGCCTGCTTCGGACCTGCGTTCGCCAGGCAAGCGCGGTCTATCATTTCGCGGCCCAGACGGCGGTCACCACCAGCGTCGTTTCTCCGCGCAATGACTTCGACGTGAATGCCGTCGGCGCCATTACCCTGCTGGAAGAACTTCGTCAACTGCGGTTCCCGATCCCGCTGCTGTTCACCTCCACTAACAAGGTGTACGGCGACCTGAATGGCATAGCGCTCCGCAAGCGCGGATCGCGATACGAGCCGCAGCACTCCGGCGTGCTCGCAAATGGAATCGATGAGAAGTGTGCGCTCAGTTTCCATAGCCCCTACGGATGCTCAAAGGGCGCCGCCGACCAGTACGTGCTCGACTACGCGCGTACCTACGGTCTTCCGAACGTCGTCTTCCGTATGAGCTGCATCTACGGCCCGCACCAATGCGGCACCGAAGACCAAGGTTGGGTAGCGCATTTCCTGCTGCAAGCCATCTCCGGCCGGCCCATCTCGCTCTACGGCGACGGCATGCAGGTCCGCGACGTTCTCTATGTCGATGATCTGGTCGACGCCATGTTACTCGCGCAGCAACACGCAACCCGGCTGAAAGGCGAAGCTTTCAACATCGGTGGAGGCCCGCGCAACACCACCAGCCTGCTCGAATTGATTGAACTCATCGGCGAACTCGAAGGCGAGCCCGTATCCGTCCGCTTCGACGACTGGCGTGTGGGCGATCAGCGATACTACGTGTCCGACACCCGCCGCTTTCAGACGGCGACTGGATGGAAGCCCCGCGTCGGCGTTCGTGAAGGCGTTCAGCGCTTGCATCAATGGCTCCTGGAGAACAACGTAGCGTCCACAATGGCTCTCCAGCGGGGTGTCGCGTGAAGTATGCGCTGGTAAACCCGAACTGGTCCTTCAGCGGCAGCATCTACTTCGGGTGCCGCGAGCCGCATCTGCCCCTCGAGTACGGCTATGCTAAGGCGATCCTCGAAGCGGCAGGCCACGAGGCCTTCATCGTCGATGGACAGCTTGAAAGCCTGTCTCTCGACCAGATCCGTTCCCGGGTTGCCGACTTCCAGCCGGATTTCACCGTCGTTACCACTGCACCCAGCTATCTCTTCTGGCGGTGCGCTCCACCGGAATTGCGGGTACCCCAGGAAACCGTGCGCGCGCTCCAGGATGTGGGCGGGGCGATGATCGCCGTCGGTCCGCATGCTTCCACAACCCCGAAAACCACTCTTCGCAAGCTTGGCGTGAAGGCCGTCATCATGGGCGAATGCGAGGACGTTCTGCCGAAACTCGCCGGCCCTTGGTGGCAGGTTGATTCGCTCTGTTACCTGGTCAACGGCGAACCTTGGATGCAAGGCGGCACGCACGCGACCGACATGGCGGCGCTCCCCGCTCTGCGATGGCCGGACGCGATGGTCGCGCGTCATGCCCATCATCACCATCGCTTCGAAGCCCAGCCGCAAGGCCCCGGCGCCGAGATGGAAACCTCCCGCGGCTGCCCCTATCACTGCACCTTCTGCGCCAAGGACAACTTCCGCGACAAGTACCGCCGCCGCCCCGTAGACGTAGTTCTTCAGGAGGTCGACAATCTCGTCGCCCAGGGTGTCGAGTACATCTACTTCATCGACGAGATCTTTTTGCCGAACAAAGACCTGCTCGAAGGACTCGCCCAACGCAGCGTGAAGATCGGCGTACAAACCCGCATCGACCTATGGTCCGAGCCAATCCTCGATCTGCTCGGCCGCGCCGGATGCGTCTCCATCGAAGCCGGCGTTGAGTCAATCACCGAAGAAGGCCGCGCCGAACTCGACAAAAAGTGCAAAATGTCGACCGACGAACTCGCCGACCGGCTGATCTACGCCAAGCAGCGCGTCCCCTTCGTGCAAGCCAACCTGATCGAGATGGAGCAGGACGATCTGGAAGGCGTGGAGCGTTTCCGCGAGCGCCTGATGCAGCATGGCGTGTGGGCGAACAAGCCCGTGCCGCTGTATCCATATCCCGGATCCCCCGATTACACTAAGCGATGGGGACAGCCGGATGACCGCGCGTGGGAACGAGCCCACGACTATTACCTGACCTTATACGACCAGTTCAGTGACATCCAGGAGCAGCGTCCCGTGCCCTTGCGAGATCTCGAACTTGCTCCGGTGAGCAGATGACAGCGCCAGAACACATCCTGATGACCGCC
>DASQDN010000496.1:0-5437 GCA_035634155.1 Bryobacteraceae bacterium
GGCAGCGCGCGCGATCGGATGTACAAGAATATCGGCGGGAAGTACGCCCGGCATAATCCACGACTCCAGGATTCGCATCACACCCGGCGTCGCGAATACGAAGTCACCTTGAGAGCCGATCCCGGGAATGATTTTCGAATAAGCGATGCCGATGGCGAGAGCCGGAATGACGAACAGGAATCCGGCGAGAGGGCCTGCAATGCCGATGTCGAACAACTGGCGCTTGGCGGGGATTGCGGAGCGGATGCGGATGAAAGCTCCGAAGGTGCCAATGAGCGTCGGCGCCGGGAGAAAGTATGGCAAGCTCGCGTCGATCCCGTAATAGCGGCATGTGAGATAGTGCCCCATCTCATGCGCCATCAGAATCGTTAACAGCGTGATGGAAAACGGCAGACCGCCAACCAGCGCGGATGGATCGGTCACCGACGTGATTGCCATCCACAGGTCGTCGATGTAGGTAGGCCGGTTCTGCTCGAAGTTAAGGGCGAGACGGGCCCCCACCGCCGTCGTGGACAGCAGCGTCAGCAGAAACAGGACTATGTGACGCCACACTACTGAAGCTGTTGAAGTTCTTTACCGGGTTTGAAGCGAACGGCTTTTCCGGGGGGAATCGCTACCTCGGCGCCCGTTCTCGGATTGCGCCCGATGCCGGTCTTGCGCGGCCGCACGTTGAAGATGCCGAAGCCTCGGAGCTCGATTCGCTCGCCCTGGGCAAGCGCGGTCTTCATGCTATTGAAAACAGTCTCGACGGCCATCTCCGCCTTCGTCTTCGTGATTCCTGTTTTATTCACTACTTCGTTGATGATGTCGAGTTTAATCAATGCTGCCTCCGAAAAAATCCGGCTCCCACGCGCCGCCGCAAAATCCGGCGGAACAACAAGCTCATGATAGGATTGGCTTTAGCCGATTGTCAAGGTAAGTTGCGGAAGCGCTGCTGCTCCGCGCGTTCGGCCGCCATCGGATTCGTATATGGCCGTTGCCACAGTTCTCGACCGCGACGTATTTCGCAAGACCTGCGCCCGTTTCGCGACCGGAGTCGCAATTGCAACGGTGAGCGGAACTGATGCTACTCCTTACGGTATCACGGTAAACTCTTTTACCTCGGTATCGGCTGCTCCACCGCTGGTTTTGGTGTGCATCGACTATCGCAGTTCTATCCTGTCTCACTTTCGGAGCAGCGCCTGGTACGCCGTCAACGTACTGTCAGAGGCCCAACAAGATCTGTCGGCTCGCTTCGCGGCGCGGGTCCCGGATCGCTTCCAAAACCTGAGCTGGACACGAGGTGAATCGGGCGTCCCTATCCTGGAAGGCTGCCTGGCGAATATGGAGTGCTCGGTGGTGCAAACGGTGGAGGCGGGCGACCATGCCATCTTCATTGCCGAGGTGATTCGCGCCCGCGCGGTGGAAGGCAATCCGCTGCTGTACTTCGGTAGCGACTACCGCCGGATAGGTCCTTAAAGAGTCTGTACTAGGAAATTTCTTCTCAACCGGGCGGAAGTAAGTACCCGCGCGACGGACTCTGCCCCCGTTTGTCTCCATACAGGAAGGGCAGGAAAGCTTTGGAACAGTTGTTGCACTGTATGTCGGCGTATTGGTGTGCAAATTATGCGAGAAGGAACCGCGCGAATGACTAAGACCCAAAGCCGCCCAGTCGAGGTACTGCTGGTCGAGGACAATCCGGGAGACGTGCGGCTCACCCAAGAGGCGCTGAAAGATGGTCGCGTGTACGTGAATCTGACGGTGGCTAGTGACGGGGTGGAGGCGATGGAGATCCTGCGCCGAACCGGGCAGCACGCGACCAAGGCGCGTCCCGACCTGATTTTACTCGACCTGAATCTTCCGCGCAACAACGGTCGTGAAGTCCTGGAAGAGATCAAAGCAGACGAGATCCTGAAGCGCATTCCCGTGATAGTGATGACCACTTCGAAGGCCGAACAGGATATCCACCGCGTATATAACCTGAACGCAAACTGTTATGTAACGAAGCCCGTGGACCTGGACGAGTTTCTTAACGTGGTGCGTTCGATCGAAGATTTCTGGCTGACTATCGTGACGCTGCCGCACGAGTAGATTCAATCCTCTGCCGCAAGCGCGCGATCTGCAGCAGGTGGCGCTGATTGTGGGCGACGGGGATGGTTAACGCGCACAGCAGACTTACCTTCAACAGCGAAGTGACCGGAGACGGGACTTTCACGCGAAGCAGATCAAGTCCGTGCGCCGATTCGGCGAGCTGGACCAGGCGTTCGTGTGAAGACTTCCAGGCCGCGAGCAGGCGGTCTGGCTCCAAGGCGGTCGCGGCCGGCTGAAACTTGGAAGGCGCTTTGAACTTGATTCGCGGAGCGGCCATCGTTTTCAGGAACCATCGCTCGAATAGCTTAGGCTCCCTTTGTTCGCCCGCGTATGTCAATCCTCGTTTGCGAGCTTCGACGATGGCCGCGTGAATGGAGTCCGCGTAAAGTCCATTCACTGCGTTCAAGTGTGCGATGCATTCCCCGATAGACCAGGCGCCCTCGGCCGGCCGCCAGTTGATCTGGTCGGCCGAGAGCCCTGCTATTGCTTGCGCCGCCTTCGGCAACTCGTCTCGAAGGGCGGCTTCCAAGGTCACGCGTGCGCGGGATTCTTCTTCTCAGCGTTGATGCCGAGATCCTGGATTCCCGCCTTTGCCTTGGCTGCATCGAACTTGCCGTCGCGCGCCAGCTTCGACAGCGCCGCGGCCGCGATCGACTCGGCGTCGTTCTCGAAGTGGCGACGAAGATACTTGCGATTGTCGCTGCGGCCGAAGCCATCGGTTCCTAGTGATACTAACCGGTCCTTCAGCCACGGAGCGAGCTGATCAGACAGCGTCTTCATATAGTCGCTTGCGGCGATGATGGGGCCTTGGGCCCCCTTCAACACTTGAACGATATACGGCACACGCGCGGCCTGATCAGGATTGAGGCGGTTCCAACGCTCGGTGTCCACAGCGTCACGACGAAGTTCGTTATAGCTGGTGACGCTCCATACGTCGGCATGGATCTGGAACTTCTCGGCCAGCAGCTCCTGTGCGCGCAGAGCTTCGTTCAGGATCGGACCGCTGCCGAAGAGCTGGACCGCAGCTTTGCCGCCATCAGCAGCACGGTACTTGTAGATGCCGCGCAGGACTCCCTCTTCTATACCCTTCGGCGCTTGAGGATGAGCGTAGTTCTCATTGCCAACGGTCAAGTAGTAGAAGCAGTCTTCGCGATTCTCATACATGCGCCGCAAGCCGTCGCGCACGATGATCGCGATTTCGTAGGCATAGGCGGGATCGTAGTGGATGCAGTTGGGGACCGTGCTCGCCACGATGGGGCTGTGTCCGTCCTGGTGCTGCAGGCCTTCCCCGGAGAGCGTAGTGCGTCCGGCAGTGCCGCCAATGAGGAAGCCTTTGCCGCGCGAATCGCCGAAGGCCCAGATCAGGTCCCCGATGCGCTGGAAGCCGAACATGGAGTAGTAGACGAAGAACGGAATCATCGGCACGCCGTAGTTGGCATAGGCGGTACCCGCGGCCGTGAAGCTCGCCATTGATCCCGCTTCGTTAATGCCTTCTTCCAGAATCTGCCCGTCCTTGGCTTCCTTGTAGTACATGATCATGTCTTTGTCGACAGGAGTGTACAACTGCCCTTGACTGGCATAGATTCCGATCTGGCTGAACAAGGAATCCATCCCGAACGTACGCGCTTCATCGGGAATGATGGGTACGACGTATTTAGCCAGCTCGCTCTTGAGCAGCGCCTTCAGCACGGCGACAAAAGCCGATGTAGTGGAAGCGGCGCGTCCACCCGAGCCTGCCAGCGATTCGGCGAAGGTCTCAAGGGCAGGCGTCTTGAACTCGAACGGGCGCAGCACGCGAGCGGGCAGCGGACCGCCCATGGCGTCGATGCGCTTCCGCACATATTCGGCTTCGGGCGAGCCTTCCGCCGGACGGATGAAGTCGAGATTCTTGACCTTCTCCTCCGGGATGTCCATATCGAAGCGCTTGTGGAAGTACGCGATCTGCGGCTCGGTCAGCTTCTTCTGCTGATGCGTTGCGTTGCGGCCTTCGCCGCCTTCGCCGAGGCCATAGCCTTTGACGGTTTTGGCGAGAATCACAGTTGGGGCGCCGGTATGGTTTACCGCGCGCAGGTATGCGTTATAAACCTTCTGCGGATCGTGGCCGCCGCGCCGGAGCCGGGCGAGATCGTCGTCTGAGTAGTCCTTCACCAACTCAAGCAGCTCGGGATATTTGCCGAAGAAGTGCTTACGAACATAAGCGCCGCCTTTGGCTTTGAAGTTCTGATACTCGCCGTCGACGCATTCTTCCATGCGCTTGATGAGAAGGCCGGTGGAGTCGCTCTGCAGCAGATCGTCCCAGTCGGAACCCCATAAAACTTTAAGGACGTTCCAGCCGGCGCCGCGGAATGCGCCTTCAAGCTCATTGATGATGCTGCCATTGCCGCGCACCGGACCGTCCAGCCGCTGCAAGTTGCAATTGACGACGAAGATCAGATTGTCGAGTTTTTCGCGGGAGCCCAGCGTAAGGGCGCCGAGGCTTTCCGGCTCATCAGTTTCGCCGTCGCCGAGGAAGGCCCACACTTTGCGCGGTGTTTTCGGGATGATGCCGCGGTTTTCCAGATACCTCATGAAGCGCGCCTGGTAGAGCGCGTTGATGGGGCCAAGCCCCATCGACACGGTGGGGAATTGCCAGAAGTCCGGCATCAGCCAAGGGTGAGGATAGGAGGAGAGACCGGGGTAGTCGCGGAGTTCGTGACGGAAGTTCGCAAGGTGCTTTTCATCCAAACGTCCTTCGACAAACGCTCGCGCATACATGCCTGGTGAGGCATGGCCTTGATAGTAGATGAAATCCCCCGGCTGGCCATCATACGAGCCGCGGAAGAAATGGTTTTGGCCGACTTCCATCAGTGTTGCCAGTGAGGCATAGGTGGAAAGGTGGCCGCCGATTCCCTCATCGTACTTGTTGGCCTTGATCACCATTGCCAGGGCATTCCAACGCACGAAGTTCTTAATGTGGCGCTCGATCTGGCGGTCTCCCGGATAGGGTACTTCCTGATCGACTGGAATGGAATTGATATAACGTGTGACGAGGCGAAGCGGGGCGGTGACGCCAAACTCAGCCGCACGGTCGTTCAAGCGCTGAAGGAGGTAAGAAGCCCGGTCAGGCCCTCCCTCGTCAATCACCTCATCGAGGGACTCGAGCCACTCGCTCGTTTCCTGCTGATTGAGGTCCTCTGAGGCTTCCAGCTTTTGTATATGCATGTGTCGGAGTCTCATCCCAAGATACCGTTCGTCGTCGGGCGGGTGCAAATTTCGACGGGCGTGGTTGCTTCGTGCGTTGCCGTACGGCTAATATAGGAGAGTCGTTTCCTGCACGTCGGGGCGTGGCTCAGCCTGGTAGAGCGCCTGGTTCGGGACCAGGAGGCCG
>DASQDN010000497.1:0-3531 GCA_035634155.1 Bryobacteraceae bacterium
GTACCCGTCCCGCGGCCGTTTGAATGACCGCACCAGTCGCAGATGTCGATACAAGTCCGAATGCGAAGCTCGTGTGCTGAAGTGAAAGTTGCGTGAGCCACCCTCGGCATTGAATCCCCAGGCAATCGCGATCGCTTCCAGCAGCGTGGACTTTCCAGTGCCGTTCTCGCCCACCAGGAACGTGACATCACGATGCAGCTGAAGCGTTTCCAGCTTCCGCACAGCAGCGATGCAGAACGGATACTCCGTGCCAACGCGTGCGGAATCAGGCTTCAATGTGACCGCCCGTAGATACGGCCTGGGCGCGAGCTTCACAACGTCAATCCGCCATCCACTGTCAGCACCTGGCCCGTGACATAGTTGTCGGGCTCCAGGAAGAATCGCACCGCGCGAGCGACATCCTCGGCGCGACCATAGCGCGGAATCACCCCTTCGTTTAGATACTTCGCGTACTTGCCCGCGGCGATGCTCGCCTCCGCCATTCCCGCCTGGTTCACGCCCGGGCACACGATATTCACCCGTATCCCGGAAGGGCCACGGCATTCCTTCGCCAGAATGAGCCCGGCATGAACCAGTGCTGCCTTCTGCGAAGCATATGGGGTGGAACCGGAGAACACCGACACTGCCTGCATGGTCGAGATGAGTACGATCGCGCCGGCTGTCCCTGCCGCCTTCATCCGCTCGCTCGCTTCCCGCGCCAGAGTCACCGGTCCCAGGAAGTTCGCTTCGAACGACAAGCGGCAAGCCTCGTCAAAGGCCGCTACGCGTGCGGGATTCCCGGCGAAGACCGCCAGGCCGTACAATCCCGGCGTAGCATCCAGCAACTGCTTCCTCTGCGCCGGGTCGGCCAGATCGGCCTGCATCACCTGACCAAGGTCCGAAAGCTGTGTGGCTCGCGGAACATTCGAACGATAGCTCATCACCAAATCGAACCCATCGCGAGCAAGCAGCCGAGCCGCAGCGGTTCCCAGTCCACCAGTGCCTCCCGCTAGCACTACCTTCACGCGTCTGCCTCCCACGTCAGTATGGCAAAATGAAGTTGCGGCCCATGGAAGTCTACCTACTACGGCATGGCATCGCGGACGACGACAGTCCCACAGGACGCGACCAGGACAGGCAACTCACGGCCGAAGGACGCCGCAAGCTGGCAGAAGTCGTGAAGACCGCCGCGGCAGCGGGAGTAAAGCCTGATGTCATCGTCTCCAGTCCCTATGCGCGCGCGCTGCAAACCGCCGACATCGCGAAAGAAATCCTCGCCTTCAAAGACGACATCCAGCGGTCTCAGGCGCTTGTCCCTGAGTCGGACCCGGAAGAGGTTTGGAGCGAGATCCGCAATGCCTACCGTGGCGCCCATTCACTGCTGATCTCCAGCCATGAGCCGTTGATGGGCCGCTGCACAGGCTTTCTGCTCGGCTACACAGATCTGCTGATTGATTTCCAGAAAGGCGCCATCGTTCGCATCGACATCGAGAGCTTCGGAATCCAACCTCGCGGCCTGCTTAAGTGGATGCTGGTTCCGAAGCTGGTTGCCTCATAGACGACGCGATCTGTAAAGCTTCATCTTTGTTCGCTATCCGGCCTTCCAACTGCGCATCCTCCACCGCGGACAACACTTGCGAGAACCAGGGTCCCGGCGAATACCCGGCGGCAATCAGATCCTTCCCCGTCAGTAAGGGTGCAGGCGCAATCTGCTCCTCGCCATAAGCCTGCCGCTTCGCCCGAACGAACTCGTAGTTGTCGAACATGTTGTGGCTCGACGAGCAGTCCAGGCGGTGCAACTCCAAATGCTCGTCGAAATCCGGCAGCCGCATGAACTTCTTCAGCGTGCTCTCTTTCATGCGCGGAGCATCCTTAAATTTCATATGATTGGCCACCAGCAACTCCACCTGCCGGATCTCTTCATTGGAGAACTTGAGCCGCGTCAGGATCGCGTGTGCGATCTCAACGCCGGCCTCCACGTGACCATCGAAACGAATCCTATCGGCGACTCGAAACGTGGGAGGCTTGCCGACATCGTGCAGCAGCACACCCAGCGCAAGCGTAGAAGTTGGCTGCTGCAGACCCTCCAACATGATCAGCGTATGGGTCCACACGTCGCCCTCAGGGTGGTACTCGGGTGGCTGCTCCACCCCTTTCATCCGCGCGACCTCCGGCAGCAGGTGTTCCAGCAGTCCTAGCTCGTCGAGTAGCTCGCAACCTCGCCTCGCCCCGCCTTCGGTCAGTATGCGGACGATCTCGTCCCGGACCCGCTCGGCGGCGATAGCTGTAGACAAGTGGCTCAAGGTGCGAATTGCGCCAGCCGTGCCAGGCTCGATCGCGAAGCCGAGCCGAGCCGCGAACCGGATCGCTCGCAGCATCCGAAGGTAGTCCTCCTGGAATCTTGCCGCGGGGTCGCCAATCGCGCGCACAACGCCGTTCCGCAAGTCGGCACGACCGTCGACGAAATCGAGCACCTCGCCTGTTTCCGGATCGAGGAAAAGCGCGTTCAGAGTAAAATCCCGCCGCGCCGCGTCCAGCATTGGGTTCGTTTCGTAACGCACCTCGCCCGGCCGGCGACCGTCCTCATACGCGTAATCGCTGCGATAGGTAGCCACCTCGACACCCTCTACCAGGACGACGCCGAAGTGAGCTCCAACTTGCTGAGCTTGTGGGTAAATCTGAAAAACTTGAGAAGGAACGGCGTCAGTGGCTATGTCAAAATCCTTCGGTTCGTGACCCAGGAGAAGGTCTCTGACACAGCCTCCGACGAAGTATGCGCTGTAACCATGGGCGCGCAAATTACGGACGATTGCTTCGGCTGGCTGCCGATGACTCACCTTTTCATTGTGGATCACGCATCCGGGTCCGCGAAACACCGGTCATGATTCCAATGCCAAGCATCGCAATAACGATCACGGCGATCCAATGCGTTGGCACGTTGGCCATACTCGCGCCGTATGCGATTCCGATGATCAGCAGAGCATATCCCAACATATACAAACCAAAAGACATGTTGCTACTCCTCCGGCTTTGACCTCATGCACGTACCGGACCAACTGTATCTGTAACAGTGAAACATTGAACAAAATTCATTCAAAAACACGCCATGAATGTAAAAGTTCCCTGCATCGGGACCGATATATAGTACGTCGAAGTTATTGCTGGCATTGATTTCGACTTACGCTGTAGCCAGTGAGACGGTAAAACTTACTTGACTTGGGCGGGTACGCCGGGCCACAATCGGGTTTTCCGTAGTTGAGCAGTGTTGGACGGGCCAGGGCGCTTCGCAGAGTAGAAGTTGCACCGGTTCAGGGGAGGATCTACCGTGTCAGACTATACGTTCATTGAGCCGAATGCAGCGTTCCCGCTGCCCGCGACGTTCAACTTCGATGAGTACATCGAAACGGAGCGCGAACTGTGGGCTCTCTTCCCTGAGACGGACGGCCGCCGGGTAAACTTCGTCCAGATTGGCCTCACGGCGATGATCTATGCCGAGGTGCCCGACAACGGGAGTGAACTCGCCTTCGACGAAACGTACATTTTGATGCCGTG
>DASQDN010000498.1:0-4492 GCA_035634155.1 Bryobacteraceae bacterium
CGGTGATTTCGAGTCGGCCGGACTTGCCGTTGTCTTTAAACCCGACTTTGATGTTTGTGGCCTCGTCTGATTCATCGACTGTGCACGTGACGTGTACCTTGGCGTCGTCCGAGCCTTCGAT
Organism: Bryobacteraceae bacterium; assembly: GCA_035634155.1. Taxonomy (GTDB): domain Bacteria; phylum Acidobacteriota; class Terriglobia; order Bryobacterales; family Bryobacteraceae; genus DASQDN01. Next base: position 122 of record DASQDN010000498.1, read on the forward strand.
CTCGATGTCCCCGGCTCGGAGGTCGAGGTGAAGGTTGGAGCCGTTGCGAAAGGCGGCCTCGAAGGGCCGGTCGCAGGGTTGGGCGGCGAAGATGGAACCGGTCGCGGCCAGGAACGCCAGGACGAGTGAAGGTTTAAGCACGAAGCGTCCTCCTTGGTATGCTCTACGATTTGTATACGAGCTTTGTTCGACGTGAGGGTGCAATGAGTTTGCGAACGGTGCTTGTGGGCGTGATGGCTGTGGGGCCGGTGTTTGCGTCGTGTGCTCCGCCGCCGCCTCCGGGGACAAAGAGAGTGCCGGATCGCGCGGATACGTCGAAGGCTGTTTTTGTGGGGGTGGTGAAGCGAGTGGTTCCGGTGGCGACCGGCCTGCCGATCGTCACGTTGCAGGTGGTGGAGCGATTTCTCGGGGCCGCTTCCGAAGAGTTTGAACTCCGCCTTACTTCGGACTACTTCATCAATGGCGTTCCTCAGCAGATTCCTGCGATGGTGGAAGGACAGACGTGGTTTGTGGAGGCGCACTTCAACTCTGCACTCAAGCACTGGACCACGAGTCACTGCGAGCGCACCCGATTGGCGGAACGGGCTGATGAGGAACTGCGTTTGTTCCGGGAATGGGTTGCCGCCGGGGTGATCGCGTACACGCATGCTCGGGATGGCGAGGCTCCGTGGCCGGCGCAGGATGTGTTCACGGTTCGGGAGGATGGAACCGAGGTTCGGAGGCTGACAAGCGACGGGCGTAGTTTCAATCCGTCGTGGTCGCCCGACGGCAAGCGCGTCCTGTTTATCAGCGAGGTGAAGCAGCGGCCGGTTGAGCTTTCGGTGATGGATGCCGATGGTAGGAATCGGCGTGTGCTGCGAGTGATTGAGCCGGTGATTTATAGCGCAGCCTGGTCGCCGGACGGGCGGTTTATAGCGGTGAGCGCTTTGCAAGGATCGCGCATGGGGCTTTACCTGCTTCCGGCGAGCGGTGAGGGAGAACTTCGGCCGGTGGCGGAGAGCGGGTGGCAGCCGTCGTGGTCGCCGGATGGAAAGAAGCTCGCGTTTTCGGTCGAGCGTCCGAGGGGACGATGGGCTATCCATACTGCGAACGTGGACGGCTCGGGGGATGTGGCGTTGACGGGCGTGGGTATGAATGGCGCCCCGGCATGGTCGCCGGATGGGAAGCTGATTGCGTTCCAGCGTTCGTTCTCAATGGATTCGCGCGATCAGGTATTCGTCATGAGTTACGATGGCACGAACATGCGGCAACTGACGAGTGATCCCGGGTGGTCGTGTGGGCATCCGACTTGGTCACGGGAAGGGAAGAGGTTGGTGGTGGCGTGCCGCGCTGCGGGTTCTTGTAACTCGGGAATAGCTTCATCTACGGGTCAGGTCTTGCCGTGGTGCAAGCGACGATTGTTTGTCGTGGATATTGAGGGTGGCGCTATGAGGAAGGTGGTTGAGAGCGACGCATCGTTCCCGGTCTACGCGCCGCAATCACAATGACCGATTCCCAAGGTGTGTACTTCCGACTGGAGGATTACGCCTCGTTGGGCCGCAGACTCATCGCAGCGGCCATTGATGGAGTGGTGCTCGGCTTGATATGCCTGGGCGCAATGGTCGCAATCTTGGGAAGCTTGGGCTTCAATCGCGCCACCCTTAACGCCGCGATCGTCGTGCTGCTTTCGATCCTCTTCTGCTACGGCGTCCTGCTGAAGAGATCGAGATATAGGACGCTCGGGTATCGTATCGCTGGGGTGAAGGTGGTCGGGCTTGATGGCAAGAGGGCCGCCTGTAGCGCGCTTGCGATGCGGCTGCTATTCTTGCCGCTTGGGCCGCTCAACTGGATTGTGGATCTGGCCTGGGTCTCGGGCGACCCGCACCGGCAGTCCTTGCGGGACAAACTAGCTCATACGTATGTGGTGAAGGTGGGGGCCGAGCCTATCGGTTCCGGACCAGTGCTATTTCGGTATTACGACGTGATGGGATATAGCTTGCTGCTTCGTGAAGTGAAAGTAGGAGAAGGAAAAGCCGGCGCTGTCCCGGGTGGAACAGGACCGGCTTCCGAAGCACAGGCAGGCGGTTAGAACTTCGCTTAGTGCGTAGTCTCCGGCTTGGGCGCAGTGCCAGTAGCGGCGCCGCCGTAGGAGCCTTCCGGCGAAGCACCCGGAATCGCGGGCCCGCCACCAGAGGGACTCGCCGCGCCCGGCTGGCCGTGGCCAACCGACGGAGCTTGCTGCCCGCCACGTGGACCCTGCTGTGGACCCGCAGCCGCAGGAGCAACCTTCATATTCGTGGGCTCCAGTGGAGGACGCGAGATGTTATCGGTGTAGCAGCCGATCAGAAACAAGCCAAGGAAGAACAGCGTGGAACAGAAGATGATCGCATTCATCTTGCCTTCCCAGCGCAGGTGCATGAAGAACAGGGCCACCAGCGACGCCTTCAACGACGCGATCAGCATCGCGATCACCACGTTGATCATGCCGCCGCCGAAGTCGACCATAGATGCGCCAACCGTCACCACAGTCAGGAAGAGCAACGCTCCCAGAATGCCGGCGTAGAGCTTGGGGCCGCCGTGGATGTGATGCTCGTGGTCGTGCGCTTGCGCGTGTGCTGCGTGAGTGTTCAAGGAAGCCATGGCGTTTCGTTAGCTAATCAGGTACAGCAACGGGAACAGGTAAATCCAGATCAAGTCGACAAGGTGCCAGTACAGGGCGACCAAGTCCACAGGCGTGTAATAGGTCGAGTCGAAATCGCCTCGAATCGCACGGCGAAGAACCCATCCGATCACACCCATGCCGACCAGGATGTGAATCCCGTGCAGGCCCGTCATCATGAAGTAAAAGCTGAAGAAGATGAACTGATTCGGGACCTCGCTTCCGTGGCCCTTATACGAGAAGTAGGCGCCCGGCAGCAAACCTTCGTGGATCTTGTGCTCGTACTCGAAATACTTCACCACCAGGAAGATTCCGGCGCAGATCAGCGTGATCACCAGGTTTAGGATCAGCTTCTTCCGTTGATTGGTAGCCGCCGAATGCACCGCCATCACGGCCGTGAAGCTCGAGATCAGCAGCACAATCGTGTTCAGCGCGCCCAGATTCTTATCCAGGTGATGATGGGCCGCGACGAACGCTTCCGGGTGCGCGGCCTGCTGCAGTGCAAACCCGACAAACAGTCCACCGAACATCAGGACTTCGGTCGCGATGAACAGCCACATCCCGATCTTTGCCGCGTCGAACTGCTGCTCGAACGTAGCAAAGTGGTGCTGCAGGCGCGGATCGTGCTCGGCGTGATGCTCGCCTTGCTTGTCGATGTGGTGATCCGTATGCGTGTTAGCTGTGATGGACTGGTTCATCGAGCTTTGGCCTCTCGGGTCGGAAATCGTACGGACCATGCTTCAAGACAGGGTCGAAATCAAAGTTGTGCGTGATCGGCGGCGACTGCGCTTCCCATTCCAGCGTGCGGCCGCCCCAGGGATTCATTTCGGCATCCATGGGCTTACGGAACGTCGCCAGCAGATACGCGGCGGTCAGGAATAAACCGGCGCCCAGAATCCAGGATCCCAGTGTCGAGATCTGGTGCAACTGCTGGAACTGCGGCAGGTAGTTATAATACCGGCGCGGCATGCCACGCGAGCCGAGCAGGAACTGCGTGAAGAAGGTCACGTTGAAGCCGATAAACACCAGGGCGCAGCCGATCCGCGCCAGGTTCTCGTTGTACATGCGGCCGAACATCTTCGGCCACCAGTAATGCAGGCCGCCGAGGAAGGCGATCACCGTGCCGCCCATCATCACGTAATGGAAGTGAGCCACGATGAAGTACGTGTCGTGCAGGTGAATATCCACCGACATCGCGCCGAGGTAGATGCCCGTCAGGCCGCCGATGGAGAACAACACCAGGAACGAGATGGCGTATAGCATCGGCGCCCGCAGGTCGATGGAGCCGCGATACATCGTTGCCAGCCAGTTAAACACCTTTACCGCCGAAGGGATCGCAACCAGGAACGTCAGGAACGAGAAGATCGCGCCCGCCAGTGTCGACTGGCCGCTGACGAACATGTGGTGGCCCCAGACCAGGAAGCCGACCACCGCGATGGCGACCGAAGAGAACGCGATGGCGCGATAGCCGAAGATCGTCTTCTTCGAGAACACGGGAATGATCTCGGAAATAATCGCAAAGCCGGGCACGATCATGATGTACACGGCGGGGTGTGAGTAAAACCAGAAGAAGTGCTGGAACAGCACCGGGTCGCCGCCAAGCTGCGGGTCGAAGATGCCGACGTGGAACGTGCGCTCCATGAAGAGCAGCAGCAGCGTGATCGCGAGCACTGGAGTCGCCATCACCTGAATCAGGGCCGTAGCATACATGGACCAAACGAACAGCGGCAACT
>DASQDN010000499.1:0-15355 GCA_035634155.1 Bryobacteraceae bacterium
CGCTGTCATCGAAGGCCCCAGCTTCCGCAGCGATGTGAACACCGTCACGGTGGACGTCGCGGTGGTGGATAACAGGGGCAACTTTATCCCGAATATCCCCAAGGGCAACTTCCGCATCCTGGAAGACGGCGTGCCTCAGACGGTTTCCAGTTTCGGCACAGGTGAGGCTCCGATGACGGTTTGCCTCGTCATCGAGTTCAGCAACTTGTACCAGCGGTATTGGAGTGAGACCTGGTATCAGACACTCACCGCAGCTTACGGCTTCCTGGAAACTCTGAAGCCGGAAGATTACGTCGCAGTGGTGGCTTACGACCTGCGGCCCGAAATCCTTTCGGACTTTTCGATGGACAAAGCCAAGGCGATGGAAGCCATGCAGCGGCTGCGCATTCCGGCGTTCTCCGAGTCGAACCTGTTTGACACGCTTGTCGACACAACCGAACGAATGAGCGAGATTGAAGGCCGTAAGGCAATCGTGCTCCTCTCGACCGGCGTAGACACGTTCAGCAAGGTGACGTTTGACAAGACGCGCAAGTCGCTTCAGAATGCAGGCGTTCCAATCTACGGCATCGGGCTGATGCAGACCATGCGCGAGCTGTACGACGCCTACGGAATGACTGGTCCGATCCAGCGGCTTGACTTCTTGCAGGCCGATAACCAGATGCGGACGTTCGCGAAGGAAACCGGCGGCATGTCGTTCTTCCCCCGGTTCTATGGCGAGTTTCCGAACATCTTCCGCGCGATCTCGGATTCGTTGCGCAACCAGTACACGATGACCTACAACCCCTCGAACCAGGCGAAGGACGGCAAGTTCCGGAAGATCAAGGTGGAACTGGTGAATCCCGCGACGGGCGAACCTTTGAAGGTCACCGACCAGAAAGGCAAGCCGATCAAGTACACGATCGTTGCCAAGCAGGGCTACACCGCGCCTCGTGAGGTGGAGTAGCTGTTAGCGCAGACGGCGATTACGGCCTTCGATCAACCAGTTGGAACCAGCAGCGGCGGCTCGCTCAGGCGTAGCCGCCGTTCTCGTTTTGCGGCTTTCGGCGAGCGCGGCTACCATCTGCGCGAACTCGGTATCGCTGGGCAATGTTGAGGATTTGCGGCGTTCGAAGAACTCGGGGATAAAGCCGGTGTGCAGAGCGCCGGCCGCGAACTCGGCGTCGCCGATAATCTCGCGAAGAAACGCCGTATTGGTCTTAATGCCTTCGATCCTTGTCTCATCCAGCGCTCGGGCCATGCGGGAAATGGCTTCGTTTCGCGTTGGCGCCCAGACCACCAGTTTCGCCAGGAGCGGATCGTACTCCATCGGAACGGTCCATCCCGGGTAGACGCCGCTGTCGAGCCGAATCCCCGGACCGCCGGGCGCGGTCACGTTGCGGATCAGTCCTGGAGAGGGGAAGAACTGATTGTCCGCGTCCTCGGCGCCCAGCCGGCACTCGATCGCTGCGCCGCGCCAGGTGATGTCGTCCTGTTGCAAGTCCAGAGGCTCACCCGCAGCGATCCGCAATTGGTACTGCACCAGATCCAGCCCCGTGACGAGTTCGGTCACCGGATGCTCCACCTGCAGCCGCGTGTTCATTTCCAGGAAGTAGTACACGCTGTTGGCCGAGTCGACCAGGAACTCAACCGTGCCCGCGTTGTAATAACCGGCGGCGCGCGCGAAGTCCACTGCGGCACAACCCATCTCGCGTCTGAGTGCGGGGTGCTGGGAGACGAAGGGGGAAGGGCATTCTTCGATGACCTTCTGGTGGCGTCGCTGGATGGAGCATTCGCGCTCGCCCAAGTGGAGCATCTTGCCATGCTTGTCGCCCAGGATCTGAATCTCGATGTGGCGAGGTTTCTCGATCAGCTTCTCGATGTAAACGTCGCTATTACCGAACGCGCGCCCGGCCTCGCTGGAAGCATCGCGAAGGGCCGCCGCGAGTTCGCCCTCCGAGTCGACGCGGCGCATGCCTTTGCCTCCGCCTCCCGCCGACGCTTTGAGCATCACGGGATATCCGATCCGCGCCGCCAGTTCACGGCCTTCTTCGAAGCTGCTGATGCCCGCGAGACTGCCCGGCAGCACGGGCACGTCGGCGTCCCTAGCGAGTTTCCGGGCGCGGGTTTTGGACCCGACGGCTCGAATCGCGTCGGCGGGTGGACCGATGAAGATTACGCCCGCGTCGGCACAGGCTTGGGCAAAGTCGGCGTTCTCACTGAGGAAGCCGTAGCCGGGGTGAATCGCTTCCGCTCGCGTTGCCTTCGCAGCGGCCACGATCTTGTCGATGCGCAGATAGCTTTCCGAAGACGGAGCGGGGCCGATATGCACGGCCTCGTCTGCCATTCGCACATGCAGCGACGCGCGGTCGGCATCCGAAAACACAGCGACGCTCCGGATACCGGCCTCACGAAGGGCGCGGATGATGCGCACAGCGATCTCGCCGCGGTTGGCTACCAGTACTTTGTCGAACGGCATTATTCAATGGCCTGCAGTTCTACACTCGCCTGCTCACCGGGTTTCAATTGGATCGGTTTGCCTTTGCCTGCAATCTGCTGAAGGTAGGCAGGATTCTCGACCTGGGCGTCGGAATCGGGAGTGAAGCCGAAGACCTCATAATCTCCAGGAGGAAGCTGGCGAATCGTGAAGCTGCCGTCCTGATCCGCCGTGTACTCTTTGTACAGATCCCAGCGCTCGCGCCGGTCCGGTGGTGGGACGACAGCGATCCGTCCGCCAGCGATCTTCGCTCCGTCGCTCGCCACCAGAACTCCCCTCGCCATGGGAGCGCCTTTCGCAAGCGTGAGTTCCAACCCGGAAAGACCAGTCGTCACCAGCAACCCCTTATCTGTAAGATCTTGCCCATTCCAACGCACGGACTTTATGTAGTAATCCTCGGGAGGATTTAAAAGGCCAACCCTGTACGTGCCGGGAATTACCTCGGTAACTCGGAACGTAGCGCTTCTACCGAGTGGCTCGCTGACCGGCAGGATGTCCTGCAATGTGTCGATTCCTTCCATCGCGATACGCGTCTTCGAGAGGTCAGGCGTGCCCTCCGCTCGAAGGGCGCCGCTAACCACCGGCGATTGCGCGATGCGAACAACAACGTTGTCCAGGTCGCGGGTTCCCACCTGGACCGGAGTAGCGCCGAAGCTTCTCGATTCCCGCCCGCCGGAGCCGCCCACCAGGGTGTAACTTCGGGAAGCAAGCACAGCGATGAGAAAGGATCCGTCGGCGGCTGCTGACGTCACATTCGCGCCCGAAGGAAATGGGCTGTTCCACAGGGTCACGAGAGCGTCGCTCACCGGATTTCCTCCGCCATCAACGACATGGCCGCGGATGTTCACGATCGGCTCCTTACGCAGGCGAAAATCGATACCCCGCAACTCCTGGCCGGGTTCAACTTGAACAGGTGTAGCGGCGGAGGGTTCCAGGACCCCCGGGAAATACAAAGGCACAAAGCTGACCGCCGACTCCTGTCCTGCCACTCTCGCTCGGGCGTTCATCGGGCTGAGGTCGTGCGGTGGCGAGGCGACGATCGTGTAACGCCCGGGCGCGAGACCAACGATCCGGTACTCACCCAAATCGTTAACCATCGTGGTGGCTTTGCCGTGGGTCAATGCGCGACCCCGTTTATACACTATCTTCATCGCTTCTATCTGCGCCCACAGGACGGGATCGCCATCCTGATCCGTCACTCTACCGCTGATGACGCCATGCGGCATCAAGGTAAGGGTGACGCCATCTAACGTCGCACCCGTGGCGACGGTAATCTCACGGGACGATGGCTGGGAGCGATAACGTGCAAGGGTCTCGGGTTCAAGGAAGCCAATGCGCTTGGCGGCAATGCGGTACTTCCCTGGAGGCACGACGGGGAACGTGAAAGCTCCGGAGGCATCCGTCTCGACAATCAACGGGAGCACGCCGCGAACCTCCGGACGGATCGAGACCTGGACCTTGCGCAAAGGCTCGCCCGTAACGCTGGCAACCACGCCGCGCACAGATCCAGGCGGCTGCTGCGCGGCGCAGGCGAATGCAAAGAGAAGGGGAAAAAGAATCCGACGCATCATGTCAATCGATGGTAGTAACAGAAATGGTGTCTGCTTGTCCTTCGCTTACTTTCAACTTCGTAGCCTTCGCGGAGACCTGTCTCACGTACTCCGGATCCTGAAGAGCGGTAAGGTCAGCGCCCGGCCTGTAGCCGAAAACCGCATACTCGCCCGGTGGCAGGTTGCGAATGGTGAACTCGCCGTTTACTCCGACGATTGCGGTCTTGTAGAGGCCCCAGTCCTCACGTTTCTCGTCCGGTGGCACCAAGCCAACCGAACCGCCCGGCACGGGGCTTCCGTCTGCGGAAGAAAGCTTGCCTTTCACGGTGGATGCGCCCCTGGCTAGCGTCACCTCCACTGCGGTGGCCGATGTACTCAGAGTAAGACCCTTGTCCGTGACGTCATCGCCGTTCCACATGACCGACCTTGTGTAGAAGCCGTCAGGCACGCCTTCTGCTCTCACCCGATAGCGGCCCGGCGGAACGTTGTTCACTAAGAACGTGTTGCCCTGTCCCGCGGGGTCGCTCGACCGAAGATCGCTATAGGTATCCATGGCATCAAGGACGACACGAACCTTTGCGAGGTCTGCCACATCGCCGGCCTTCAGCGAACCAGCTACCCGCACTGGAGGCAGCATGCGAATGAGGAGATCATCCAGGTCGCGCGACCCGACTTGAATGTTCAACACGCCACTCGACGGGCCCTCCCGCGCGACGGAGGTCGCAATCACCGCATAGGGTCCGGCTGCAATCCCTGTCAGCAGAAAGGACCCATCCGCTCCGGCATTGGCCACATTCCGGACAAGCGACGAGGCGAACGCATGTTCTGCGCTCGTGATAAGGACATTGACGTTGGGGATCCCATTCCCGCTGACATCAACGGCACGGCCGCGAACACTTACTACGGGCACTCTGCGAAGGGTGACGTCAATGCCGCGCAACTCCTGTCCGGGCGGCAGCTCTAGGACAGTGGCCGAGGCGGCGTCGATCACACCAGGAAAGTACATGGGTACGTAGCTTCGGGCAGACTCCTGGCCGGGAGTTCGGACGCGGATGGGAGACGGGCCGAATTCGGCGGCGGCCGTGATGACGAGCAGGTAGCGGCCGGCAGGGAGCGCAGGAATGCGGTACTCGCCGAGGTCGTTCACTGCGGCGCTGCCGCGCGAATACAGGACGCGCCTCCCACGTAGGAATTTTTGTTCCAGAAGCGTGACCGTTGCGCCGAACATAGCTTCGCCGTCTTCATCGGTAACCCTGCCGCTGATGACGCTGTTCGGTATCAGCTCGATGGCAACGCCGTCTACCTCCTGTCCGGCTGCGACCGTGACTGCCTTCGGCGCCTGCCTGCGCGGCACATTTTCGGCTGGCAGAAATCCGATTCTTCGCGCAGTCAGCAGGTAGCTGCCGGTAGGTACCGATGGGAAGTGAAACTGGCCCGAGGCGTCAGTTTCCACTGCAAACGGGCGAGTGTCGACATTGGCTGGGACGCTGCGCAGCGTTACTTCTGCCTTCCGTAGCGGTTCGCCCGTGACCGAGTTGCGAACCGAGCCGCGCACCGATCCCGCCGCCGGCTCTTGTGCGGTGCAGGCCAGAGCTGCCAGTAGAAAGGTCCACAAACGAATCATCGCCGTCAGATGTAATTCTCTCACCCGCGGTACCCTGCAAGCATGCTGCTGCGAAAGGTGGTAGACACATCGCGCGGTATCGCCGAGACCTCGAAGCGCACGGTGAAAGTAACGCTTGCCGCCGAGCTGCTGCGGCAACTTGCGCCCGAGGAAATTCGGCCCGTCGCTGCTTACCTGTCAGGTGTGACGCGGCAGGGCCGAATCGGGATCGGCTACGCGATTCTCCGGGACACGCTCGGTTCGCCCGCGCCCGAGCCCCTGTTGTCCGTGATGGATCTCGACTCGACCTTGGACCGGCTGGCGGAGACTCGCGGGTCGCGCGAAAAGCAGAACGTGTTGCGCGCGCTCATGGCCCGCGCGACAGAGGGCGAGCAGCAATTCCTCACTGCATTGCTTGTGGGCGAACTGCGTCAGGGCGCTCTCGAAGGTCTTATGATCGATGCGCTCGCCAAAGCCTCCGGCATCGCGATCGAACGCGTTCGAAGAGGCGTCATGATGGCCGGCGACTTCGCGGCCGTAGCGCAGGCCGTCCTAACCGAGGGTGAAGCCGCGCTGTCCCGCTACGACGTGCAGTTGTTCCGACCCGTGCAGCCGATGCTCGCCCAAACGGCCGAAGATGCGGGCGAGGCGATTCGGAACCTCGGCGAAGCGGCGCTTGAGTTCAAGCTTGATGGAGCGCGTGTCCAGGTTCACCGTTCGGGCGACGAGGTTCGCGTGTACTCGCGGCAGCTAAACGACGTCACCGCCGCTGTGCCCGAGATCGTGGAGGCCGTGCGTACGCTGCCCGGTCAGGATTTGATCCTGGACGGCGAGGTTCTCAGTCTGCGTCCTGACGGTCGACCCGAGCCGTTCCAAGTGACGATGCGGCGCTTCGGACGGAAGCTGGATGTCGAGAGCCTTCGAGCGCAGCAGGCGCTCCGACCCTTCTGGTTCGACCTGCTGTATCTGGACGGCTCGTCGCTCATGGACGAAGCTCAGGCAAAGCGCTTCACCACGCTGCGCGACCTTGCCGGCGCGGAAGCATTGACCCCGAACATGATCGCGCACGACGAAGCGACAGCCGTGGCATTCATGAAGCTCGCGCTGGCGCAGGGGCACGAAGGCATCGTGGCCAAAGCGCCGGATGCGACCTATGCGGCCGGCGCACGCGGCGGAAGCTGGCTGAAGGTGAAGCAGGCGAACACGCTCGACCTGGTGATCCTGGCAGCCGAATGGGGACACGGCCGGCGGCGCGGATGGCTGAGCAATCTGCACCTTGGCGCCCGCGATACGGCGAAAGGTGGCTTCGCGATGCTCGGCAAAACGTTCAAGGGACTGACCGATGAGATGCTTGCCTGGCAGACCAACGAACTGCTGAAGCACGAGATCTCCCGCGACGCCTACACCGTGTACGTGGAGCCTAAGCTGGTGGCCGAGATTGCGTTCAACGAAGTGCAGGTCAGCTCCACCTATCCCAGCGGCCTTGCGCTACGCTTTGCGCGCGTGAAGCGTTATCGAACTGACAAAACGCCTGACCAGGCCGACACGTTCGAAGCGGTACAACGGATCGCCGGAATCGTCTGAAAATTGTCCAAAGAAAAAATGTCGATCGTGTGGAAGGCGTCCGTCGTGGGAGTTAGGAGCCCGGGATCGGGTCCGAATCAAGGAGAGGTGCAATGAAATACCTGCTGATGATCTACGGCAACGAAGAAGTCGACGCGCAAAAGAGCAAGGAGGCATTGGAGGCCGAGATGGGGGCGTACTTCGCTTATACCAACGAGGTGGAAACCGCCGGGGCCTTGCGCGGTGGCGAGGCGCTGCACCCGACGTCTACGGCAACCACCGTCCGCGTGCGCAACGGCAAGATCTCGACCACCGATGGCCCTTTCGCCGAAACCAAGGAGCAGCTCGGCGGCTATTATGTGGTGGAATGCAGTAACCTCGATGAAGCCATCAAGTGGGCAGCGAAAATCCCGCATGCTGCCGAATGTGCAGTTGAGGTGCGCCCCATTATGGACTTCAGCCAGGCGGCGCCCGCGTAAGGAGCAGATTTGCGTGATGCGCGTTCTGTAGCCGAAGCTGTTTACCGAGAAGAGGCGGGCAAGATCATTGCGACTCTGATCCGCCTTTCGGGCTCATTCGATTTGGCGGAAGAGGCATTGCAGGAAGCGCTTGCCGCCGCGCTCGAGTCATGGCCGCAGCGAGGAGTGCCCGACAAGCCGGCGGCATGGATCACGTCCACCGCGCAGCGGCGCCTCATTGACGCTGTGCGTCGTGATTCGACCCGCCGCAATAAAGCCTCGGCGCTCGCGCATCACATCGAAGTCGTGACGCAGAACGACGAGATAGCGGAAGATCCTGACATGACCTATCCAGATGACCGGCTGCGATTGATCTTCACCTGCTGCCATCCGGCGCTGGCCGTGGAGGCGCAGGTCGGGCTCACGCTGCGGACGCTCGGCGGATTGTCGACATCGGAGATTGCTCGCGCCTTTCTGCTGCCAGAGCCGACGCTGGCGCAGCGTCTGGTCCGAGCCAAGCGCAAAATTCAAGACGCGCGCATCCCCTACGAGGTGCCGCCCAAGGACCGCCTCGCCGAGCGGCTCGCGGCCGTTCAGGCCGTAATCTACCTCATCTTCAACGAAAGCTATTCCGCCACGTCAGGAGCCCAGCTAGTCCGGCGTGATCTGGCCGCCGAGGCGATCCGACTCGGTCGATTGCTATGCCAGTTGATGCCGGATGAGCCGGAGAATCAAGGCTTACTGGCGCTGATGCTGCTTCAGGATTCGCGCCGAGACGCCCGCGTGTCCGCGGATGGCCGCCTGATGACGTTGGAGGAACAGGACCGCTCCCTGTGGGACCACGAGCAGGCCCAATCCGGCGCAGAACTGGTCGAACGAGCCCTGCGTCAAGGCGCGCCAGGCAAGTATCAGCTACAGGCTGCAATCGCGGCGCTACATGCGACCGCTCGGTCCGCCGAATCGACGGACTGGCCGCAGATCGTTGCCCTCTATGACGAACTCGCGCGGCTGAATCCCAGCCCGGTTATCCGGTTGAACCAGGCAGTGGCGGTCGCCATGGCCCACGGCATTGAAGCAGGACTGAACGCCATCGACGGCCTACAGGAGCAATTGCAGCACTATCACTTGATGCATGCCGCTCGTGCCGATTTCCTGCGGCGACTCGGACGCTGGGCAGAGGCGAGGTCCGCGTATCGTCGTGCCCTTGAACTCGCTACCAACACCGTCGAAATGAAGTATCTAAACGATCGGTTGGCCTCTTTGCCCCACTCATAAAAAGAAAGAATCGCCGCGATTGCCAAAATCACTTTGACCCGGCGCTCTATAACTAGCTAGAGTAACGAATGCACGCTTGTGCTGATCCCCGTAGTTCATCAGTCACGTGAGGAACATGGGGAAGGCATCATGGCAACCGCGCAGCAGATACGAGAAGGCCTTTTTCGAGACTACGCCACCGGCGAGTTCTTCGACGAGATGTTCGCATCGAGGAATCAGCCGCGAGGGCACTACACTCGAATTCACCGTGAACTGGCGGGGATCACCACAGCGCAGTTCCAGCAGCGACGGGAACTCGCCGACGCGGCATTCCTGCTGCAGGGCATCACGTTCACGGTATATAACGATGGTCGCGGCACGGAACGGCTGTTTCCCTTCGACCTTGTCCCGCGCATTCTGCCCAACTCGGAATGGCTTCAGATCGAACGCGGACTATGCCAGCGAGTGCTTGCTCTCAATCTCTTCCTCCAGGACATCTACGGACCGCAGAACATCCTGAGAGATCGCAAGATTCCGCGCTCGCTCGTGTACTCGTGCAAAAGCTTCCGCCGCGAGGCGATGGGGATGCAAGTGGCCAAGGGCATTTACACCCATGTCTCCGGCATCGATCTGGTCAGGGATTCCCGCACGGGCGAGTACCTGGTGCTCGAAGACAACGTGCGTACGCCGAGCGGCGTCTCTTACGTGCTGGAGAACCGGCTGGTGATGACCCGCACATTCCCTGGGGCCTTTCAGCGTCACGGCGTGCTGCCGGTGCATCACTACACCGACGAATTGAGCCAGATTCTCCGCTCGCTCTCACCCCATGGAAGCGATCCCGTAGTAGTGGTGTTAACGCCGGGCTTGTACAACAGCGCCTACTTCGAGCACAGCTTTCTTGCACAGCAGATGGGCGTGGAACTCGTCGAAGGCCGCGACCTGGTGGTCAACGATGACACGGTGTACATGAAGACGATTCACGGACTGAAACGCGTAGACGTGATCTACCGCCGAATCGACGATGAATTCCTTGACCCGCTGGCGTTTCGGGGAGACTCGGTGCTGGGCGTGCCAGGATTGATGGGCGCATACCGGTCCGGCAATGTCGCGCTCGCCAATGCAGTGGGCAATGGCATCGCCGATGACAAGGCGGTCTACGCGTATGTTCCGGAGATGATCCGCTATTATCTGGGGCAGGATCCCTATCTCCAGAACGTCGAAACCTTTGTGTGTTCACGGCCGAAAGACCTGGCATACGTGGTGGATCATCTTCCCGAACTGGTAGTGAAGTGTGTCGGCGAATCCGGCGGCTACGGCATGCTGATGGGACCGATGGCAAGCAAGCTCGCAATTGAGGAGTTCCGCACTCGCCTATTGCTGGACCCGCGCAACTATATTGCGCAGCCGCTGATTCCGTTATCCGTATGCCCCGCTTACGATGCGGCGACGCATACGATGGCTGGACGTCACGTCGATCTGCGCCCGTACTGCTTATTCAATGGGGAAAAGGTAATCATCATCCCTGGCGGTTTGACGCGCGTTGCGCTGCAGCCGGGTTCGATGGTGGTGAACTCCTCGCAGGGCGGCGGCAGCAAGGACACGTGGGTCCTGCGAGGTGAACAGTGATGCTATCCCGGATTGCCGATTCGCTGTTCTGGATGTCACGCTACATGGCCCGCGCCGAAGACACGGCTCGGTTGTTGGATGTGACGTATCACATGCTGCTTGAGCAGGCGCATGACTCTTATCATCTGCGTTGGGACGGCGTCATCACCATCACGGGCGAGCAGGATCTCTTCTACTCCTTCTACGACGAGGCGACAGCGCAGAACGTATTCGAGTTCCTGGCCTTTCGCGAAGACAACGGCAACTCGATCGTGTCTTGTCTGAACCGCGTCCGCGAGAACGCTCGTGCGATCCGCGACCGCATTTCCCGCGAAATGTGGGAGGACGTCAACAGCCTTTATCACGACGTAAAGGGCTTTGACCCGACGACCGAAATCTTCAATGGACCGCACCGCTTCTGCCGGCATATCGTATCGGGCAGCCACAGCTTCTACGGCGTCACCGATGGAACGCTACCGCGCAATGAAGGCTGGCACTTCCTGCAAGCAGGGAAATCGCTGGAGCGCACCGAAACCACCGCGCGCATCGTGGACGTCGAATATCACAAGCTGCTGAAAAGCACCTCGCAGGTAGCGCAGCCGGACAGCTATCAGTGGATGGCAGTTCTGAAATCCGTTGCGGCCTATGAGATCTATCGCCGCGAGTATCATTCGCGCATCGATCCGCAGAAAGTGGCCGAGCTTCTGATTCTTCACTCCAAGCATCCCCGATCCATCCGCTTCAACGTTGCGGCGCTACAAAGTGCCCTCCGATCGGTAAGCGGTTCGAGCGCTCATAGCTACGCCTCCGAAGCCGAGCGGCTCACCGGCAAACTGCACGACACCCTGGTTTACGACCGAATCGAAGAAATCTTCGCCCGCGGGCTGCATCCTTTTCTCTTGGAACTCCAAGGCACGTGCCGCAACATCGGCGAGCACATCGCACGAAAGTACTTCTACTATGCGGGAGTGGCGTAAATGAATCGTTATCGACTCGTCCACGTGACCGAATTCAGTTACGACGGTCCTGTTACCGAAAGCTACAACGAGGTGCGGCTTCGACCACTGCAAGACGAACTGCAAAGCTGCCTGTCGTTCCGTCTTTCCACCGATCCGAACTCACGTGTCTCATCAAGCACCGATTATTTCGGCAACGTGGTTCATCGTTTCAATGTTTTGGCAGAACATCGCCGCCTGCGAGTTGAAGCCGATTCCGTGGTTCTGGTGCAGGCCCCCGCGTTGTTTCCGTCAGGTGGCCCCGAACTGGGTGAATTAGAGCAGATCGCGTCCGATCTCGACGAGCACTACGAGCTTCTCGCATCGACTGAGTACGTGCCTCACGCCCCGCAGTTGCGCGATCTGGTGGATACGGCCGAGCGCAATTGCGACGGTACGATGGCCAACTACGCGCTCGCCGCCAGTGACGTGGTCCACGACACGTTCCGCTACGAGCAGGGAGCAACGCACGTCCATTCCTCCATTCGCGACGCCATCGCCACTCGAGCCGGCGTATGCCAGGACTTCGCGCATATTCTGCTGGCGCTGCTCCGGATGCGGGGATTGCCGGGCAGGTACGTCTCCGGCTACCTGGTCCCGCGGCGCACTGCCGAACCCGGCGCCAGTGTGGAAGAAATCATCGGCGGGCAAGCATCTCATGCATGGGCGGAAGTATTTCTTCCTACCTTCGGCTGGGCTGCCCTCGATCCGACGCTCGGTCAATTGGTTGGGCTGCAGCATGTGCGAATCGCCTATGGTCGGGACTACGGTGATGTTGCGCCCGTCAGGGGCGTCTACAAGGGCCATGCGGGACAACAACTGTCCGTGGACGTGCGCGTGCGTCCGGCGCTGGACGACGAAGGCACCGAGCATCTGGAGGAAACCTGCGCCGCGCCGTCGCAGCCCCAGATCGACACCTTGCCGCAGCAGCATCAACAGCAGCAGCAATAGCAGCGGGTCTGCTATCCTCTCGGATTCGAGCCTACTATGAATCCGAGATTTCTGCTGTGCCTGCTCATGGCGGGATTTGCGGCTGCGCAGCCGCATGAAAATCTGAACGCGGTGAACTGGATGCAGACCGCGGCCGAGTATCGCGCGTCGGCGCTTCAAACCTATCGTGCCGCCGAAGCCAGCATGCTCCGCGCGCTGCACGACAAAACCTGGACCGCGGCCATCGAGCAACGCCGGCCCGTTGCCGATCTACCTGTCGCCGTAATTCTCGACCTGGACGAGACGGTTCTCGACAACAGCGTCCACCAGGCTCGGCTTGCTGCCGCAGGCGCGGCCTTCGATGATCCGGGTTGGCAGAAGTGGGTTGCCGAAAAGCGCGCAGGGCTGATCCCCGGCGCTCGCGAGTTTTTGTTAGCGGCCCATGCCCATGGCGTAGCGGCCTTCTATGTCACCAACCGCGTCTGCGATCCCAACAAGGCGGAGGATCCGACAGTGGCCGTGCTTCGACTTCACCATCTCCCGTTCCGCCCCG
Organism: Bryobacteraceae bacterium; assembly: GCA_035634155.1. Taxonomy (GTDB): domain Bacteria; phylum Acidobacteriota; class Terriglobia; order Bryobacterales; family Bryobacteraceae; genus DASQDN01. The sequence continues at coordinate 12,985 of DASQDN010000499.1, forward strand.
AAAGGTTGCTCTGCAAGACAGATACCAGCGACAAGTCCGCGCGCCGGGCACTTGTCGCCGCCGGCAATCGCATCGTCCTTCTAATCGGGGATGACTTCAATGACTTCGTCTCCTTGACACGCGAGCAAGCCAATGTCGAAGACCGCTTCGCTGCCGTAGACGCATATCACCGCTATTGGGGCGAACGTTGGTTCATGCTCCCGAATCCCACCTACGGATCGTGGGAGCGAGCAGTGGGAGCCGGTGTCGACGCCAAGCGCAAAGCGCTTCGTCAGTAAACACCGGCTCCCCTAGTCATTAGAGAGAGTTCAGCGTCAACTCCGAGCGTGAGTTCTTCCACGCTTCGGAGAACTCTTTCTTCACCCACTCAATGGAAGTGGTCTTCGACTGCTTCTCCAGAGTCTGCAGAAGTCCGAAGAGCGAGAAGGCGTTGCGCGGGTGAAGTTCCAGATCTTTGCGGAACACCGCCTCGGCCTCCTCTACCTTGCCATTACGCAGCAGAGCCGCGCCTAGCGAAGTACGGGACGTGAAGTGCCACTCCGGCGGCTCCATATAGGCGAGCGAATCCTGGGTCTCGACCGCCTTCCGCCAATGCGCGATCTCCGCCGCGCCGTCTTTCTTGGCACGGCTGATACGTGCCTTCACGTCGGCCAAGGCGATGTCCGTGACGGTGCGCGCGCTGTTGATCATGAGCATCTCGTTCTCGCCCATGCGATCTGCGATTGCCTGCAGTCTCTCGTGCTCGGCTTCGGCATCCCGAACTTTGCCTTTACCGGCGTATGCCGCCGCGCGCGCGTAACGATACATGGCTTGCAGGAAGTTGTTCTTCTCCTTGGGCTCAGGCTCTTTCAGGATGTCGTCCCACCTGCCGTAGGTCGTCTGTACCATCCACTCGAATGCGCCATAAGGAGCCAGCATCCCCATATCATCGATGGCGCCCGCCACGTTGCGCCGCAGTCGGCGAGCGTAGTCGATCGAGTCGTCGTAGCGACCCTGGTACATGCGAGCAAACGACACGAAGTGCAGGTTGTGCGAATAATACATCAGCGGATACACCCCCTTCGCGCCGCTCCGACGAATGTAGTCCTCGTCCACGCGGGACGCCGTCTCATTCACGGTTGCTGACGATTCATAGTCGCCTAAGCGCAGGAAGATGTGGGACGGCATGTGCACCATGTGTCCCGCTCCAGGCATCAGCATGCCGAGTCGCATCGCGCTTGGCAAAGCACGCTCAGGCGACTTCGACGCTTCCACCGCATGGATGAAATAGTGGTTCGCGCCCGGATGATTCGGGTCGCGACGAAGCACCCGCTCCAGTACCGCAACCACTTCCAAGGTGCCTTCGGCAGGCTCGCCCGCCAGGCTCCAAAGCTGCCACGGCCGCAGGTTCATAAGCGATTCGGCGTAGAGCGTGGCCGCGTCCAGATCGTCGGGATAGCGCTGCATCACGGCCTTCATCGCGTCCTTGTATATGACGCCCAGTTGCTTGCGGTCCACGTTCGGGTCCTTCGAATACCGCTTGACGAGGGCCTCGACGTAGGCGCGTTCGTTCTCGGGAGCTGAAGGCGCGAGTGCGGTGGCTTTTTCGATGGCTTCCCATGCTTTGGCCTCGCGCTCTGGCATCGGAGGCATGTTGTAGTTCGGCCCCAACGCCAGCGCGATTCCCCAATGCGGCATAGGCGACTTCGGGTCGAGTTCGGCCGCGCGCGCAAAGAGCCGCGCCGCCTCATCGTGGTTGAAACCAAAGATCAGCGCGAGTCCCTGGTCAAAGAACTTCTGCGCCATCGGGTTGGAGGTTCGGATCGGGTGCGTATGCGCGCCCAATCCCGGTAGTAACTCCGCGGGTTTCTGATTCTGGTTTGTGTGGTGATGGTCGTGCTGCGCATACGCGAAGGATGCGCTCAGGAACAGAGCTAGTAAGCTTGTGCGATAGATGCGACTCATGTGTGTAGCCTGCCTTTCAACAGGGTCCAATTGTTGTGGTTGGGCGTTGGCGCAACGCGGGTGTGAATCCCGGACGCATGACTACGGTCAGAGCTAAGTGCTCTTCTAAGCTACGCGCGTTCCGAGGGAATTCTAGCTCAAGACAGACGCGATTGCGTCCGCGATCTTCTTGCCGTGGAATCGGCCGTTCTCGATAAAGATCTCGTTGGTGTGCATTCCGGCCACGATCACGCCTGCCAGGAATATGCCTGGCGTTACACTTTCCAGCGTCTCCTCATTTGTGTAGGGGCGCTGCGTTTCCGGTTGCAGCGCGATGCCCATGGAACTGAGGAACTCAAGGTCGGGCTGATACCCAATCATCGCCAGCACGAAATCGTTCTTGATCGTCAACTCTTTTTCAGGAGTGCGGATGGAAATCGAGTCTGGG
>DASQDN010000500.1:0-27662 GCA_035634155.1 Bryobacteraceae bacterium
ACGCTGGAGTACACTCTTCGGAAAACCATTGAGGGTATGGCGGAACGTCTCCGCGATAACCCCACGGACGTGAATGATCTTAGCGCTTTGCGCGCCGCGATCGAGTTGACTGAGGAACTGCCATTTAAAGTCACGCTTTGGTCCGTACAAAATGTAGCCTATGACCTTCTACAGGACATCTATCCGGGGGTCTTCGACAAGAAAGACACAGACGAAGACGCGCGCGAATGGGTGGGGCACTTCGAGGTGCTTGCGCACAAGCTATCGCTGCGAATGGATTAAGTATGCGGGTTCCCGTCGCGACTTACCGGGTCCAGTTCAATCAAGACTTCCGGTTTGAAGATGCCACGGTCATCATCCCCGACCTGCATCGGCTGGGCATTTCGCATTTATACGCCTCCCCAATCTTTGCCGCGCGAGCAGGCTCGACCCACGGCTATGACGTTGTGGATCCCAACCGGCTGAATCCGGTTCTCGGCACGGAAGAAGATTTCAATTCGATGGTGGCTGCCCTGCAGGAGCGGGGTATGGGTTTGCTGCTCGACATCGTGCCGAATCACATGGCCGCCAGCCCCGAGAACGCGTGGTGGATGGATGTGCTGGAGAATGGAGCGGCGTCTCCGTACGCCACATACTTCGGCATTAACTGGCGCGGCAGCCGCGATCGGATCCAGGACAAAATCTTTCTGCCGGTTCTGGGTGCTCCATACGGCGCCGTGTTGGATGCGGGCGAGATCAGGATCGCGTATGAAGAGTCGGGATTGTTCCTGCATTACTATGCGCACCGGCTTCCCGTTTCGCCCTCCACATACGGGCTCGTGCTCAGGCGCAATGAAGTCTCGGATGGTGAGTTCGGAACGTTGCTTGAAGCCTTCCAACGATTGCCGTCACGGGTGGCGAACCGTGAGGAAGCTCTTGGCCGTCTGCAGGAGAAGGATCGACTGAAGCGCGAGCTTTGGAGTTTGTCGTCACGTGACGCGAGTGTGCGTGAGCAGATCGACAAGGCCCTCGAGAGGTTTAATTCGACAGACTCAGATGGCATCGACGCGCTGGACGAGCTGATCCAACAGCAGATGTATCGCATCGCCTTTTGGAAGGTCGCAACCGAGCGCATCAATTATCGACGCTTCTTCGACGTGTCGGATCTGATCGGCATGCGCGTCGAGCAGCCCGAAGTGTTTGAGGCTGGACACCGCCTGGTGTTCGAGCTGGCGCAATCAGGAAAGGTTGAAGGTCTGCGAATTGACCACATCGATGGTTTAGCCGAGCCTCTCGAGTACCAGCGCCGTCTCCCGGTCGACAACTTGTACTGTGTGGCCGAAAAGATCCTGGAGCGCTCCGAAGAACTGCCGGACCAATGGCCGATCCACGGAACGTCGGGTTATGACTTTCTCGGGCAGGTGAACTCATTTTTCGTGGAGCCCGCAGGGCTACAGCGGCTCACGCCTCACTACGAATCGATTCAGGGCTCCAACGCGACTTTCGAGGATATCGCTTATCAGCGGCGGCTGCATGCAATCGAGACGCTGTTCTCGGGCGAGATGCAAGATGTAGGCGCACATCTGGCGTGGCTTGCCGAGGAGGATCGAAATGCTCGCGATATGAGTTTGCGCGATCTTTCTCAAGCGATCCTGGAAGTGACGGCATGCATGCCGGTCTATCGCACATACACGAACTCGCTGGAGGTAAGCGAAAGCGATCGCGAGCATGTTGTGGAGGCGTGCCGGCGAGCGCGGGAACGCAATTCAAAGATCCACCCGCTGGTCTATGACTTCCTGGAACGCGTGCTCACCCTTCGGTTCAAGCGCTGGATGCCAGAATCCAGCCGGGTGAATTGGCTTCGTTTCGTCCGCAGGTGGCAGCAATTGAGCGGGCCAATCATGGCCAAGGGCGTCGAGGATTCGGCGATGTACGTGTACAACCGTCTGATCTCAATGAACGAGGTCGGCGGAACGCATGAGGCCGTGAGCGCGGAGCAACTGCATGCGTTCTTATCGCGGCGGCAGGAACGCTGGCCTCACACGATGAACGGTACCTCGACGCACGATACCAAGCGGAGCGAGGACGTGCGGGCGCGGATTCATGTGCTGTCGGAGATCCCGGATGAATGGATTCGGATGACAACGCGCTGGAGCCGCTGGCTCGCGGATCGGCGTGGCGGGGTGGACGCCAACGAGGAGTACTTCTTGTTTCAGACGTTGGCTGGCGCCTGGCCGCTGCAGGCGGATCAAGTGGAGGATTTTCGCGAGCGAATGAAGGCGTACGTGATCAAGGCGAGTCGTGAGGCGCGTACGTACACGAGTTGGCTGTTTCCAGACGAGCAACACGAAGCAGCTTTGCAGGCTTACGTGGACGTGCTGTTCGATGATGAGCGTTTTCAGGCGAGCTTTCAACCGTTTCGTGAGCGCGTAGCTTTCTATGGAGCTGTGAACTCGTTATCGCAATTGTTGTTGAAGGTGACTGCGCCGGGTTTGCCGGATTTTTATCGAGGCACGGTTTCGTGGGACTTCAGCCTGGTGGATCCGGACAATCGGCGGCCCGTCGAGTTTGCTCCCTTGACGGACTTCCGGTGGAGACCCCGCGATCTGCTCGATACGTGGACGGATGGCCGGGTGAAGATCTTTCTGACCGAGCGGCTGCTCGGGTACAGACAGGGAAATCGCGAGTTGTTCGAAAACGGCGAATATGTGCCCGTTGAGGTGACCGGCAAGCGGGCGGGGAACGTGTTTGCGTTTATGCGGCGTTCGGCAGGTGCGGCAACGATCGTTGTGGCGCCGCGGTTTACGACGCAGCTTTCTGCCACTGTGCGCCATCCTCTCGGCATCCGCGCATGGCTCGACACGTCGCTGGTGTTGGGCTCGGATGCTCCGAAGCGCTGGAAGAACGTCATCACAGGAGCGGCGCTGTCGACCCGCGACGGCGAGCTGCCGCTCCATCGTGTGCTCGAATCCTTCCCCGTCGCGCTGCTGAGTGCCCGCTGACCCAGGCGATATCTACTCGAGAACCTTGAGTGAAAGCACCACAAATGTGGCAGTCTCATCCACAGAGCCGGAAAGTTTGCCGACAACTGTCTTTTGGCCTTCCTTGAACTCCCCCGCCGTGCCGAGCATTACATCCATGTGTCGAAAATTGCCCTGGTCGTTTGTAGCGTAAGGTATGCTCAACCGAACGTCGAAACGATCGAAACGAACATATCGGCCCGAGTCCTTTCGTGTGACAGCCTCTGGGAGGATGTCCAGGCGGCCAGTCGTTATAGCTCCGGTAGCGTTCGGTAGGGATCCCGGCAAGCGGAAGTATTGTTCGACTCTCTTGCCTTCCTGTATGCGGATGGGGAGGATGTCCCAAAGCTCGATGGCTTTGTATTGGGTGACGGCTCGCAACTGTTTGGCGACAGCTTCCATGTCGGCGGGGAGATCGACTGAGTTAGAGGGTGGTTTCGTGCTGGCACGCAGGAATGTGAGTGTCATCTCGATGTTCCGGCCGATTGCGGCTTCACTGCCCGGGCGGTCTAACTCCTCGACGACCTTGCGAATCTGCGCGATCACGTCAGGCGCCGCATAGACGACGATGGTTCGGAGCTTCGAGTCTGCGCGATAGCGGACGTTGAATACATCGATCATGTTGGCTAAGCGGGTGAACGAATCGCCGCTCAGCGTCTTAACGTTGATGATCGCGGCCTGCTCATTACCTTGCATCGCCGGGGGCTTCGCTTCGGCCGGCTTGTCTTGGGCAGATAGAAGGCCTGCGATGAGAACCAGCGTCATACAAGCATTCGGTATACGCATTTCTGCTTTCTCCTTTTGTCAATTTAGTCGCCGACCAGCAGGATGAGCACGTCAGGGTCGGGTGTTTCGATGCGAATGACCATAGACTCGCTTCTGCGCGAGGCTGGCCGCCGTATTCTTTGTTGCTTAGGAGCCACTGCTCGCGCCGGTAGCGTGACCGGCTCCAGCGGCGCGGGCGTGGGTTGATGAGCCACGACGCGAGCAGGCGACGGCGTCAGCGGGAGCGCCGCCGGTCGCGGCATGAACGTCGCGACGCCCGCGAGGGTAAGCGTTGCGAACGCTGCCGCCAGCCATGGTGTCCGGGACCGTCGCGTGAGCCGCTCGTCCACCGCCATACGAACCCTGGCCAGAGAATCCGGCGGCACCGGCTCCTCGCGAAGATCCCGCAACATTCGGCGGATATCGTCTTCGGTCATTGTCTTGCTCCTAATAGCGTCGACCTCAGCTTTGCGATCGCCTTCGCTACTTGACTCCGGATTGTGCCGTCGGTGGATCCGAGAATCTCAGCCACCTCCGCAGTCGAGAGTTCCTCGATCTCGCGCAGCACCACCGCTGCCCGTTCTTTCGGCGGCAGAGTCGCCAACGCCGCCATCAATGTTTGCCTCTGCTCATCACGAATCGCATCGGCTTCCACCGAAGTGGAGCAGGCGATGGTTTCCGGCACTTCCTCAAAGCGTCGCCTCGATCGCGTTCTATCCAGGCAAAGGTTCACCGCCACGCGATAGAGCCAGCATTTCAGGGCTATGTCATTCGGGAACCGCAGCCCATGCTTGTGAAGTCGTATGAACGTTTCCTGCGCCACGTCCTCGGCATCGGCCCAGTTTCCGAGGATGCGGTACGCCGTCCGCAGAACGTCGGCCTCCCTTTCACGAAACACCTGCTCAAACGAGTCCGCCAGCGTTATCGGGAGATCGCTCATGAGCGCTACGTCCGGCATCCTCTGCTGATTAAACGTAACGCCCCTCAAAAACGTTGACTCGATCCGATACGAATCTCTGGGCCGGCTTACACTGTCGACATGGCCCTGCTTGCAGTGGACGCGCACAGTGTGTCGATCCCGCTTGCCATGCTTATCGTATTCGGAGCGGCGAAGCTGCTTGGGGAAGTGATGGAGCGCCTCCGCCAACCGGCCATCGTGGGCGAGATCCTCGCGGGCGCCATCGTCGGACCGAGCGTACTTGGGTGGATTCAGCCGAATGAGGTGCTCACTGCGCTGTCAGAGCTGGGCGTGATGTTTCTCCTGTTCCGGGTTGGGCTCGAAGTGAAGTCGTCCGAGCTGATGCAGGTCGGCGGAACTGCTTTCATGGTGGCGCTGCTTGGTGTGGTCGCTCCCATGGGTCTCGGGTGGGTGATCATGCGGGCGTGGGGCTATCCCCAGATCGAGTCCGTTTTCGTCGGCGCTGCGATGGTTGCTACCAGCGTCGGCATCACCGCGCAGGTTCTCGCGGCCAAGGGGCTGCTGCACCTTCGAACGGCGAAGATCATTCTCGGCGCGGCCGTAATCGACGACATTCTAGGGCTGATCGTGTTGGCCATAGTCAGCAGTAGCGCGCAAGGAACCGTTCAATTGCTGGACATCGCGGTCACGGCAATCATGGCCCTCGGCTTTACCGCGATCGTTGCGAAATGGGGCACTCGGACGATGATGCGGCTGGTTCCCCACGCCGAGTCGAACTTGAAGGTTGGAGAAGCCCAATTCAACATAGCGCTTGTGATGCTGTTTGCCCTATCCGTGCTTGCGATCTATGTGGGCGTGGCTGCGATTATCGGAGCCTTCCTCGCGGGGATGGCGCTGGCTGAGTCGGTGAGTCATCGCGTGCACGATTTGGCGCACGGCATCACTGAGTTGCTGGTCCCCTTTTTTCTCGCCGGTATCGGGTTGCATTTCGACGTGAGCGCTTTTGCAGACAGATCGCTGCTGCTGCTGGGGATCCTCATTGTGATCGCGGCGGTGTTGTCGAAGCTGATTGGTTGTGGATTGGGCGCGACCGGAATGGGTACCAAAGACATGCTTCGAATTGGATTGGGGATGGTGCCTCGAGGCGAAGTCGGAATGGTGGTTGCGCAGCTCGGACTGAGCATGGCCGTGATCGAAAAGCCGGTATACTCAGTCGTCGTATTCATGGCCGTGGCCACAACAGTGGTCGCGCCGCCTCTGTTGAACTTTGCCTACAAGGACGTGCCGGCGCGACACGCGAAGGAACAGTTCCAGATCGGCTAATGAAGCGTGGCCCCCGAACGGGTGAAGAAACTCGGATGATCTAGTCACGCTCCAGCCTGGGTAAGGAGCAACCTGCCGCACATGGAAGGCGGGCTTTACCGCCCGCCTTTGTCATCCGGTGGCTATGTACCCTGCTTCTTGTGGCCGCTACTCTTCCGACCTTCTGCCTTCTTACCTACTCCGGTCTTGCTGCTACCTTGGTCGCCGCCGGCGCCGGTCGATTTGTTGTCACCCTTCTTTCCTGGCATTGCGCCCTCCTTGCGAGGTTGGACGCAGGCGTCAGCTAGATGTCGCCCTTCAAACAGCTACTTCTTCTTCGCGACAATATTCAGGCGCTTGGGCTTCCGAGTCACGGGTCGCGGTGCAAAGGCGTCGCTCACCAGGTCGTTCTGCTCCTGCTCATGGCGTTTGGTGGTGCCGGCGGCAGGGCTTGCGCTTTCTACCCGACCGGCGTAGTGAAGCGTGCGCTTGGGACCAAGCAGCGGGTGCATGCATTCCAGCATAAAGCGCCACGGCCCCATGTTCCGAGGCTCTTCCTGCACCCAGTAGACCTCGGCGTTGGAAGGATACTTCTTCAGCAACGCTTCTATTTGTGTTTGCGGGAACGGATACATCATCTCCGTCCGCACGATTGCGACGTTCTCCGCATTGCGCTTTTCGCGGCCGGCGACCAGGTCATAGTAGACCTTGCCGGAACAGAAAAGCACGCGCGTGACTTTGTCGGCGCGCACTGACGCGTCGTCAATCACCTCCTGGAACTGACCCGCGGTGAACTCGGCCATTCTGGAGACGGCGTTCACGTTGCGAAGCAGGCTCTTGGGAGTGAACAACACCAGCGGCTTGCGCACGGGTTTGCCATCTGGACCTCCTCGCATCTGCCGCCGCAGAACGTGGAAGTACTGCGCGGGCGTGGTGCAGTTGCCTACCTGCATATTGTTCTCGGCGCAGAGTTGGAGGAATCGCTCAATGCGCGCGCTCGAATGCTCCGGACCTTGGCCTTCGTAGCCGTGCGGCAGCAACAGGACTAACCCGCAGGCTTGTCCCCACTTGGTTTCCGCCGAGGACAGGAACTGGTCAATGATGATCTGAGCGCCATTCACGAAATCGCCGAACTGGCCTTCCCAAAGCACAAGAGTATTGGGCTCAATCAGACTTACGCCAAACTCGAAGCCCATCACGGCGTACTCGCTTAACGAGCTATCCCACACGCCGAAGTGGCCCTGACCTGCGGCCAGATTCTGCATCGGGACGAACTTGTTCCCGTTCTCGAAATCGTAGAGTTCCAGGTGGCGCTGGCTAAAGGTTCCCCGTCCCACATCCTGACCACTCAGCCGCACCGGAGTTCCTTCCAGCACCAGGCTCCCGAAGGCGAGCGCTTCTCCGAACGCCCAATCAATCTGACCGCCGTTCAATGCTTCCCTCCTCTTATCCATGAAGCCTTTCAGCTTGGGATGAAGGTGGAAGTCTGGCGGCAGAGTCGTAATGCCATTCACCACGCGCGCGGCCAGGTCGTCGGAGATGCCTGTCGGCGTACCGGTCGGTTGAGGCGCCGGAATCGGTTCTTCCTGCAACTCGTATGCTTCGGCGTTCTTCTTAGCCAGATCGTAGCCTTCGCTCAACTTGGCGACGTAGGACTTCTTCCGAGCATCAAGGTCTGCCTGGGTGAGCACCTTCTCGCGCATTAATCGCTGCGAATACTGCGACAGAACGGTGGGCTGCGCCTTGATCTTCTGGTACATGACCGGTTGCGTATACGTCGGATCGTCGCCTTCGTTGTGTCCGTGGCGACGATAGCAGACGATATCGATCACGACATCTTTCTTGAATTGCTGACGGAAATCGTACGCCATCTGAGCGACCCGCACTGCGGCTTCGGGGTCGTCTCCGTTGACGTGCCAAATGGGAGCCTGCACTGCACGCGCGATATCGGTCGCGTAGTGACCCGACCGAGCCTCCTCAGGGGGAGTCGTAAACCCGATCTGGTTGTTGATGACCACATGAATCGTGCCGCCTGTAGCGTAGCCTTCCAGTCGTGACAGATTTAGCGTTTCGGGCACGACGCCCTGTCCTGCAAACGCCGCATCCCCGTGGATCAACAACGGAATGACGCGCTCGCGCTGAACGTCGCCGATGGTGTCCTGCCGTGCGCGCACGATGCCCTGCACCACCGGGTCGACGGCCTCCAGATGGCTTGGATTGAACGCAACCGACATGTGAATCTGATTGCCTTGCGATGTGGTGCGGGTGGCCGAAGCTCCCAGGTGATACTTCACGTCGCCTGAGCCATAGGCGTTCGCAGTCGAGTTTGCCGCTTCCTCGAACTCTGCGAATACCTGATGAATGGGTTTGCCGATGATATTCGCCAGCACGTTCAAGCGACCACGGTGGGCCATTCCAATCGCAATTTCCTGAACGCCGTCGGCTGCCGCACGCTCGGCAATCTCATCAAGGGCCGCGATCGTTGCGTCGCCGCCTTCGAGGCCAAAGCGCTTCTTGCCCTTGAAACGGGTGTCGAGGAAGGACTCAAACGTTTCCGCCTCGATCAGGCGTTCCAGTGTCCGCAGGCGAGTTTGCTCGCTGAGCGGCCATTGGTTCTTGGTCGTCTCCATCCGGTCGCGGAGCCAATTCTTCTGCTCCGGTACGGGGATGTACATGTACTCCGGCGCGATGCTGGCGGAATAGGTTTGCCGCAGATCTTCGAGGACATCGCGGAGCAGGCGATTGCCCTCGGTAATGACACGCCGGTCCAGGTCCCACATCGTGAGCCCGTGCGTCGCCGGATCTAGGTCGGGGTGCATGGGTCGCGTAGAACCCAGCGGGTCGATGTTCGCGATCAGATGGCCGCGCACGCGATAAGCATTGATCAAATGCGCAACCGCTGCTTCCTTGTACGGATCGCCGGCGCCGAGGTATGCCGCAGGCGCGATAGCTTGCGAGGTCGCTGCGGCGGCGGGCTCGGCCTGCAGCTTCACCGGGCGATATGACATGCCCAGCTCGTGGAATATCGTCTCGTAGAAATCGTCGGCGCCATTCAGCAAAGCATGGAAACGGCCCAGGAATCGACCGGAGTCCGCGCCCTGGATGATGCGATGGTCGTACGTGCAGGTGACCATCATCACCTTGCTGATCCCCATCTGCGCCCGCGTCTCGGCCGGCATGCCCGCGAATTCAGCCGGGTAATCCATTGCGCCTGTCGCAATAATCGCGCCCTGGCCCACCATCAGCCGCGGCACTGAGCCGAAGGTGCCGACCGTGCCGGGGTTCGTGAGCGAAATCGTTGTGCCCTGGAAGTCGCCGGGCATCAGCTTGGCATTGCGAGCTCGGTTGACGATATCGTCGAATGCAGCAAGATAGTCACGGAACGACAGCGCGCCGGCATTCTTGATGTTGGGCACCATCAGCGACGATGTGCCGTCCTTGCCCTTCACATCTACGGCAAGACCGAAGTTGATCTGCTTACGAACGATACGGAACGCTTCACCTTCCTGCTCGGTGTAGGCGTGGTTCACTTGCGGGAAATCGCCGAGCGCCCTCAGAATCGCCCACCCGATGATGTGTGTATAAGAAACTTTGCTCTTCCCGATGATTGCCCGGTGCTGATTGATCAACTGACGATTCTCATCCAGTACCCGCACCTGGACGACGCGTTGCGATGTCGCCGTCGGGATGCTGAGGCTGGTCCCCATGTTCTCGGCGATTTTCGCCGCGATTCCGCGAAGCGGCGTCAGTTCGTCGTTCGCTCCAACAGGAACGGGCGGCGCAGCAATCTTTGTGGCGGTAGCCTGCGGGGAAGCGCCGTTTTTCCCGGGGGATTTAGCGGCGGCCGCAGGATGCCCGTGGCCATTGCCATCGAACACGTCCTTCCAGCTCTCGTCCACGACTTTCTTGTCGTGCAAATACGTCTGGTAGAGCTCTTCTTCGAGCCAACTGTTGATCCCGAGCTTCGGGTCGCTTTGTTCGGACATTGGGGGAAGTAACGTGACCTACAAATTCGCAGATTAGGCGTACGAAGGCCTTCTGCTCCTTCCTTTATGATACCGAACGCGGCGCCTAGACGTTCTCCGAGACGGCGTTTACGGGAAGAAGCACGCGCACGCAAGTACCTTTTCCGCGTTCACTTTCAATCCGGATCTCGCCGCCGTGCTCGCGAACGATCTGTCGGGAGCTGAACATGCTCCAGTTCCCGGTAGCGACTCGGCCATGGCTGACGCGGAAGCCGGGGTCGAAGATGGTTTCGAGTTCATTTGGGTGAAGTCCGCGCCCATTGTCGGAGAACGCGACTTCGACGGCGGAGTCACGCGAGCGGGAGGAGACGACAACCCGGCCATCTCCATTGGTCGCATCGATCGCATTGCCGAGTAGGTTAGAAAAAACAGCGCTCAACTGCTGAGGCCGGCAAACCAGCGGCGGTACCGGCTGCAGATCCATCTCGACCTCCACTTTATCTTCCGGGCGATCCAGCAATGCCGCGACATCTGTGATCAGATCATTCACGTTAGCTGACTGAACCTCCGCCATGTCCAGGTTGGAGAAACGCTGCATGCGCGCAACAATCTCGCGAAGGCGGTCCGTTGACTGCTGAATGGACTTGCGGAGTTCGTTCTGCAGAACCAGGAGACGCTGCTGTTCCTGGGGGGTCGAATGCGGCTGCCGGGCTGCCAACAACAGCAACGTATCGACTCCGCTCACCAGGGCGCCGATGGGCGAGTTCAATTCGTGGCTCAACGCGGCGGCCAGACGGCCCACGGAGGCTGCATTCTCGGATAAAAGGTTGCGCGCCTCGGCTTCGCGAAGCTTCTCGGCCGTTTCCAGTGTGCGTTTGTGCCACTCATAGGTGGACCTGCGCTGTTCATACACAACGGCCGTCAGAGCCGTGGACAAGCAAGTCACCATGAAAATAAACAGGACGTAAAGCGGGTCCACGCCCCGTCCCACGCTGTAGAGTCTGGCTGCCAGCAACGCCAAAGCAACGTACTCGGCCTCCATGATGAAGCCCACCACGAGCATGTCGGTGGGACGGAAGGGAATCGCGGCCGCCGCCACCAGCATGATCATCGTGATGTTGCCCGGAATTCCCGCCACCGCATTGCGATCGAACTGCGTCAGCAGCAGCAACGACCAGGTCACGATGCCGTTTCCGACCGTCGCAGCGAGGATCGCAATCAGCCTGCCCCGTCGAAGCAGCGCTTCCGAACGTGTGGTGAGGATGGTAAGGAGTCCAAGAACCAATAACGAGCCCAGCATTGCGGCGCGGACCGGAAGCATCTCCCCACGCGGGTCCAGCAGCACGTGAGCACTCGTCATGAACGCGGAAACCGCAATGGCGATGCTGCCGATGACAAGCAGTCCTATCCGGCTCAACCGCTGGATTTCATCGCGAAATCTTGGGTCTTGTTCGATGCTGCCGGGTAGGATGTAGCGCTGGGCGCGCTCCTGCCACATAGCCCTACTGTAGCGCGCTGCCGATTGCGCGCGTTAGAGTTGATATTGTTCTGTAGCTTGCGCGCTATGCGCGCAAGTGTCTCGAAATGCTGATGAAAGGCGTCTCACACTCGGCGGCCGGACGCACGCTCCAGGCAGCCGCGGGAGGATTCGACAAAGTTGGGTAGAATTCGCGAATTCTGGCGCAGATCGTTCGACATCCGAAAGGATGAAGTCGGGCGCATGGTCTTCATGGCGCTTTATCTGCTTTTGGTGCTGCTCGCTTACTACATTCTGAAGCCCGTTTCGAGGGCGATGTTCATCAATCGCTTTGAGATTGACGATCTGCCATATCTCTACATCGTGATCGCCGGCGCCGGCGGTCTGATGGCTTATTTCTACACAAAGCTTGCAGTGCACACGTCGCTTAAGACCGCGGTCAACGTGTGCACGTTCGGCATGATCGGAGTGCTGGTCCTGATCTGGCACCTGCTCTCCTACAACTGGCCGTGGATGCTGTACGTCTTTAACGCGTTCGTCAGCCTCTTCAGCATCACGCTGGTGTCGCAAGGATGGCTCGTGGCGTCGAACGTGTTTTCCACCGGCGAGGCGAAGCGCTTATATGGCCTGCTCGGCCTCAGCGCGGTAATCGGCGCGGCTATCGGCGGTGAATTCACCAACATCATGGTGAGGTACGTGGGCTCGCGAAACCTGCTGCTTGCGAGCGCCGGCTTTGTCTTTCTCGCGTACCTCGCATTCCTCGGCGTTGCCAGCCGACGCGGTGTATCGCTCGCCGAAGCTAAAGGCGCCGAGGAAGAAGAAACCTATTCACTGAAGGAACTCGGCGGATATATCACGCGACACCGGCATCTTCAGGTCATCATGGCCGTGATCCTGCTCACCTACATCGTAGATGTCACGGTGGAGTTTCAGTTCAACGCCATGGCCAAGTTGGCGTATCCGAACGGGCGTGACCTGACGGCGTTTCTCGGGATGTTCTATGGCCGCTATCTAAACCTGATCACGTTCGGTCTTCAGTTCTTCCTCACCACGTTCGTTGTCCGCACCTTCGGCGTGGGAGGCGCGCTGCAGGTGATGCCTGTCACCATTGCGGCCGCGTCGGTCGGTACATACCTGTCTCCCGGGGTTTTCACTACCGGCGTCACACGTCTTACCGAAGCGGCAACCCGCTACACGTTCAATCGGACCGGCATGGAGCTGCTTTACCTGCCGCTACCTTTAGAGCTGCGCAACCGCACGAAGGCGTTTACTGACATCTTCATGGATCGGTTTGCTCGCGGCATTGGTGGTGTGATTCTTCTGGTCTTTACGACCTTCTTAAACCTCTCAGTCGCTCAACTGTCGCTTGCCGTGATCGCCTACGCATTCGTGTGGATCTTCCTGGCTCTTCGCGCGAAGAACGAATACATCTCAACCGTACGCAAGCGTCTGGCAGCGCGCCGCCTCGACCTGGAAAGCATGCGGGTGACGGTCAGTGACGCTGGTACCATCCGGTTGCTGGAGGAAACTACGGAAGTGAACAACGCTCGGCAGGCGGTATACGCTTTGTCGTTGCTTTCCGAAGTTCACGGATATCGCCTGGAGCGCCGGCTGGAGCGGCTGATTGACAGCAATCTGCCTGAAGTGCGCGGCAAGGTGTATGAGCTGGCAAAGGAGCGAGGATTCCGTGCGCTCTACGACCGCTCCCTGGAGGAACTGCGCTCCTCACGCTTTGGCGATGATGCCGACGTGGTGAAGCCGGCCGTCGCGTACGCTCTTTGGGTTTCTTCGGACACGCCGGACCTTGCCAAGCGGCTGTTGAGCCATCCTAACCAGTTAGTCGCCCGAAGCGCGCTAGCAGCGCTGGCTCAGCATCCGGAAGCCGCGGATCCTTTGATTACGACCGAGTGGATTGCTGATAGCGCGGGCTCGCCCGACAAAAACCGGCGGGTGCTTGCTGCGATTGCAGTTGGCCTTCGCGGAGATAGCCACTCCAAAGTTCTGCACCGGCTGCTTCAGGATTCGGAAACCGAAGTGGTCGCCCAGGCCGCGGGAACGGCCGCAAAGCTGCAGAACCGGGCCTACCTCGACTCGCTTTTGCGATTGCTGGTTAGCGCGCGTACCCGGGGCATTGGGATAGAAGCGCTAAGCGCATACGGCGAACGAATCGCGGGCACCCTGGCGGATGTCTTGCTCGACACAACCACGCCGCTCGCGGTGCGACGACAAATCCCTCGCGTCTTAAAGAACATCCCAGTTCAGCGATCGGCCGATGCGCTCTTCCAGGCGTACGAGGAGCAGGATCTTTCTGTGCGCACCGCTGCCTTGCGCGCTTTGGGTTCGTTGCGCGAAAAGGCGCCAAAGCTCATCTATGGCAAGGACTCGCTCCAGCAGCACATTACTCGCGAGGCCAAGTATTACTACGAGACGGCCGCGGCGCTTTCGGCAAGCCGCGACAATTCGGAAACGCCTGCGGCGCGCCTTCTGGTTGCAACTTTGGAAGACCGGCTGCGCCGAACGCTGGAACGCGTTTTTCGCTTGCTCGGTTTGAAGTATCCCCCGAAGGAAATGCACGCTGCCTATCTCGCGTTGAATCGGAAGAAGACGGATGAATACACCGCTGCCATCGAGTTCCTGGACAACATACTCGAACGAGAGTTGAAGCGAATGCTGTTGCCCTTGCTGGATGAAGAGGCTCGCATAGTGCAGACCGGCCGCGATCTGTTCGGCGTGGAAGTGAAGGACCAGAGCGCGGCCCTGCGCGGTCTGCTACGATCCGGTGACGCGTGGATTGTGGCTTGTGCCGCCGCGGCCTCGGCCGAGCTGCGACTGCACGAACTGCGGCCAGAGCTTGAGCCGCTGGCGCGTAATGCAGGAACCGACGTGGGACCAGTCGCGCGTGCCGCCCTGGTTAGCCTCAGCGCTGCGTAGGATCGAACTTTAGGAGAATCATGGCGGAACTGAACATCATCGAGAAGGTGATCGCGCTGGAGGCCGTCGATCTGTTGAAGAACCTCAGCGCGGAGCAGTTGTCGCGAATCGCAACCATCGCCAAGGAGCAGAGGTATGGTCCGGGCAAGATGATTATCGGGCCGGAAACGACACTGGATGCCTTGTACGTCATTCTAGAAGGGGCCGTATCCATTGCGCGTGACGGTATCGAACTGCACGTGGCCCATCAGAATGAGGTGCTCGGCGCTTGGGCGCTGTTTGATCCCGAGCCCATGTCGGTGACGGCTAAAACGATCGAAGACACACGCGTGCTCAGCATCGGCCGGGACGACTTTTATGACCTGCTCGCCGACAACACGGAGATCACCGCCTCCATCTTCGCGATGCTGGTGAAGCGCTTCCGCCAGTTGGTGGAGCGCTAAACGAGGGGCGTTACGATGAAAGTGGAGGCTCCAGGACGTACAATATGAGCGATCCCGCCGCCGTCGACGTGCGTACGTACGAAACGGCTGACGAACTCCGGCAAGAGCTCGACCTATCCCAGCGCAAGCTGGCCGAAGCCCATAAGATGGCCTCGTTGGGCCGTCTGTCCGCGGGCATTGTCCATGAGATCAACACTCCCATCGGGTCGATTCTTTCCAACAACGAGACGATCCGTCGTTCGCTGGACACATTGAAGCGCATCATCACCACCGCGCAGGCAGAGAACCAGCCGCTTCCGCAAAAGGTGACAGTAATACTGGATACCCTTGCAAACCTGACGGACATCGACAAGCTGGCGTGCGAACGAATCTACGCGGTCATTCGAAGCTTGAAGACTTTTGCGCGAGTCAACGAAGGCGATCTGCGCAAGGTGGATTTGCATGAAATTCTTCTGAACACTCTGAAACTAAGCGGTTGTGTGTTTCGGCGACGCGTTACTGTAGTGACGAACTTCACGGATCTGCCGGAAGTGGAATGTTATCCCGGGCTGCTGAACCAGGTGTTCTTGAACCTGGTAGTCAACGCCGCACAAGCCATCCAAGGCGACGGAACTATCACCGTCAACACACGTCTGGATGGGGAGTGGGTGGAGATCGCCATCGCCGACTCGGGAAGCGGTATACCGCCGGAGGTTCGGCCGCGAATCTTTTCGGCCGGATTCACAACGAAGCCGATCGGAGAAGGCACTGGCCTCGGGCTTGCGTTAACCAGAGAAATTGTAGAGGATACCCACGGCGGCCGTATATGGTTCGACACGGAAATGGGGAAAGGCACCACATTCACCGTGAGGATTCCGATTGAGCAGCCTAGGACACAGGAGCAGGCTTAACGTGGACGGAAACGGACGAGGTAACGGTCAACCCGTAGTGGTGATCGTGGACGACGAAGAAATGGTGATCACGAGTATCCGGGCGTTCTTGAGCCTGGAAACCGAATACGACATCCATGGATTCACCGATCCCGAGGCGGCTGCGCGCTTTATGGAAACGCATCCGGTGGACGTGGTCGTTAGCGACTACCTCATGCCGAAGATGAACGGCATTCAACTGCTCGCCAAGGCGAAGCAGTTCCAGCCGGAGGCCGCCCGTGTGCTCCTCACCGGTCACGCGGACAAGCAGAGCGCCATTCAGGCCATCAATGACGTCGGGCTGTTCCAATACTTGGAAAAGCCGTGGGACAACTCGCAACTGCTCCTGGTAATCCAAAGCGCGATTGAGCGTACGCAGTTATTCCGCAGCCTCCGCGAGAAGATTTCCGAGCTCGACACAGCCCATACTTCGTTGAAGGACGTGCAGTCGCGGTTGTTGCGAGCATTCTTATGAGTGAAGCGCCGTTCAGCGAACCGCGTCTTGCATTGAACCGCATCTACACCAAGCGCGGCGATTCGGGAGAAACCTCGCTTGTGGGCGGGCAGCGTGCCCCCAAGGACAGCCTGCGCATCGAATGCTACGGCACGGTGGACGAACTGAATTCGTACACCGGAATGGCTTGTTACACTGCGACGCTCGAAGTGGCGCTTGCTCCATTAGCAGTCATCCTGCAGCGCGTACAACATGAACTCTTCAACCTCGGATCCGTCCTGGCGACTCTCCCGCAAGATGTTCATCCAAAACAGCCGCAGGTAACCGAAGTAGAGGTTCAGCAACTGGAGCGCGAGATTGATTTGATGAACGAAGCGCTCCCGGCGCTGCGGTCCTTCGTCCTGCCGGGCGGTTCCGAGATCAATTCAATCCTGCATGTTTGCCGCACTGTTTGCCGTCGCGCCGAACGGTTATGCGTGACACTCGCGCGAGAGGAATCGGTCCCGGAGTGGTCTATTCAATACCTGAACCGCCTGAGTGACGCCTTCTTCGTGTGGAGCCGCTGGGCGAATGTGCAACTCAACGCTCCGGAAGTTTTGTGGAAACCCAACGAGGCGGCATCCGGCCGCAACCTGTAGAACCTGTTGGAGGAATCATGCGCCTGATGCTGGCGGTGGCGCTGGCCGCGCTTTCTGTATCGTCCTGTAACCGCAATAAGATTGAGCCGCAACGTTCGTCGCCCCCGTCGACAGCCGCGCCGGTAAGCAGCGGTGGCCAGCACTCGTTCGCCGATATCGTGGACCGTGTTGCGCCCGCGGTCGTAACCATTCGATCCGAGCGAAGGGTGAGGGCTCCGCAGCAATTTCCCTTTTTCAGTGACCCCATGCTCCGTGAATTCTTCGGACTCCGCGGCGGCCAGCCCCGGCAAAGGGACCAAGTGCAGAGGGGACTCGGCTCAGGCGTAGTGGTATCTGAGGATGGCTACATTCTCACGAACCATCACGTGATCGATGGCGCACAGGAGATCAAAGTCGAATTCACCGAAGGCAAGACCTACTCCGCCCAACTGATCGGCAGCGACCCGCCCAGCGATCTGGCCGTCTTGAAGGTGAGTGGCAAGTTTGCCGTGCTGCCTTTGGGCGATTCCGATAAGGTTCGCGTAGGTGATGTGGTGCTGGCAATTGGAAACCCTCTCGGTGTAGGCCAGACCGTGACCTCGGGCATCATCAGCGCGAAAGGCCGGCAAACCGGACTTAGCGACGGCAGCTTCGAGGACTTCCTGCAGACCGACGCCGCCATCAACCGCGGTAACTCCGGCGGAGCTTTGGTGAACACGCGAGGCGAGCTGATCGGAATCAATTCTCAGATTCTTTCGCCGACGGGCGGCAATATCGGCATTGGATTCTCCATCCCTTCCAACATGGCGCGCGAGGTGCGGGACCAACTGATTAAACGCGGCAATGTTCGGCGGGGTCAGCTTGGTGTCTATCCCCAAGCGCTGAGTGCGGAGCTTGCGGCCGGACTCGGGCTGAAGGACACCAAGGGCGTACTAGTGGGGGATGTCGATCCGAACGGCGCCGCCGCAAGAGCCGGACTTCGACCGGGCGACATCATTCGCAAGATCGACAACGACGAGGTGAATAACCCGAACGCTCTTCGGAACCGCGTCGCGATGACGGACCCCGGCACGGAGGTGACGATAACAATCGTGCGCGAGGGCAAGGAACAACAACTCAAGGTCAAACTAGGTGAACTTCGCGCGTCTGCCGCCGGCACTTCGCAGGAAGATGATCCAGGTCCCGAGGGCGGCGGGCGCCTGGGCGTCGCTGTACAACCGCTCACGCCCGACGTCGCACGTCAGCTCGGCTTACGATCGAATGTCACCGGACTGTTGGTCCGCGATCTTGCGCCCGATGGTCCAGCTGCGGAGGCCGGCGTTCAACCCGGTGATGTGATCGTCGAAGCAAACCGGCAGCCGACGCGCTCAACGGCGGATCTGCAGCGGGTCCTCGCAAATCGTGGGCCGGTGGTGCTGCTCCTCAATCGCGGGGGGCGCACGTTCTTCCTGACCATTCGCTCGTAGCGGGCACTTTTAGCGTCGCCCAGGCTGCTGGCCTCCAAACAGATTGGGATTAGGTGGCGGCGTTGGCGTCGGAGCTGAACTATTTGACCCGGGTGGTCTGCCCAGCGGGTTCTGATTTTGCATGTTCTGCATATTCTGCATCGCCCCCGCCGCCGCTCCTAACAGCCGTTTATCCTTCTTCATGTCGTAGATGAACTCCCACTCGTTATACTTCTGCCGATCGTTATAGATCTTAATGCTGGGAGCTTCGAATGTACTGGCAAAACCAGCGATGCCGCCTCCCACCTGGAGCCCGGTAGCGCCCGGCACACCCATGTTCATGTTCGATCGCGGCGTAGTCAGAATGCGATTGATCATGTCCAGCCCGGCGTTCTGCTGCTGGCCAGGCTGACTAGGCTGACCCGGAGTCGGGTTGGCGCTCGGCATTGTCGGCTGCTGCTGCGGATTAAAGCCTTGGGGCCCACCCTGCGGATAGGGTTGCTGGCCTGGAGCCGGAGCAACACCCGGCTGCCCCGCGGCCTGCGGTTGAGCTGGATGCTGCACCGGCTGACCCGTATTCGGATCGATCGCAGTCGGCTGCTGCGGATTGAAAGGCTGTGGAGGAGCCACTGTGGCGCCATTCCCCAGAGACAGCGGATCCACGGCAGCACCGCCGCCGGCAGTTCCAGGCCCAGGCGCATTGTCGCTTGGCCGCCTTCGCAAGGCGACATTCTGCGCGCCCGCTTCGCCGACACCGCTACTCGCCGTGGATCCGACACTCGGCAACTCGGACACAAACTCGGGGACGGCTTCCTTCTTCTCCGCGCCCTGCTTCTGCACGATGGAGTCCACGAGTTGGCCGGCGGCATTGACGTGAACCGCTCGCCACTCATCTTTGCCGGTCATCGGATCCTTGTAGCGGCGGCGAAGGTAGCGGACGTTGTTGGTCTTCTCGAGCGCATCCAGATTCGGCGGGTAACTTCGCCATTTCGCGACGTAAAGTTGAATCGCTCGAATGTACTGATCGCCCCGATCCTGCAACAGCTCTTCCTTGCCGCGCTGAGCTTCGAACGCCGCGCGCGGCAACTGCGTGTACAACATGATGGCCACCGAGGCTGCCATCATAAACACCAGCAGAAGCGCGAAGCCAGATTCGTTCTTCCGTCTCGACCGTCTCACGTCGGCTGCTCCTCGAGCGGAAGCGTCTGCTGGCTTTGAAACTGCATATCTTCCACCGTCACCGAATTTACGCCGATTCGGACAATCCGATATCGATTCTTCACCACATCTCCCTCACGCACCACGTGGATATCCTCGCCTTCCATAAAGAAAGCGCGCTTGTTAGGATTCGCCGTGATGAAGCCGTAGAACTTGAACGGGATCGGCGGAGCTTGCGGCTTCGGCGGAGCCGACGCAATAGTCTGCTGTGGAACGGGCGGGCGTTCCGGCCCTATGAATGGGCTGGGCGCCTTCGGAGCCTTCACAATCGGAGTAGGCGGTGCCGGCGCTTGGCCGAAGTCAAAGATGCTGCGATGCATTCCTTCCACGTTCACCTGCTGGAGCTTGGCCAGGATATCCAGACGCAGCGTCGGGTCCACCGTCATTGGATCCGGTCGCGCCTCGCCACGCTTGGGCTTGGGCGAGGGACGAAACTCCCGCCGAGCGCCGCGATCCGCGCGATTCGCCGACACCGGTACGTCGGCAGGAGAGGGTGTGACCGATGGGGTCGAAGCAGGTCGAGGTGACGTCGAAGAAGCGGCAGGACTCTGACCGCTGCTCTGCGGACCCGTATCACTTGAGTTCATCAGAAACACCACAAGCGCAACCACCAGCAACACGCCGAGGGTCACCACCTTCTTTGGTTCGGCGCCAAGCGTCATCTTCATGCGGTTGGCCCATCCTCTCTGACAAAGGTATTCAGCTTGATAGTGATGGAAAGATTCGCCGTACCCTGCATCGGCGCCGCCGACATTGTGTCGATAATCAGAAACCGACCTGACTTATCCAGCCGGTTAACAAACTGCAGCAAGTCGCCGTAGCTGCCCTCGTAGTTGCCCACCACCGTGACCATGCTGAGCGTATCGCTACCCTCAATCGGATCGATGGTGAACGAATGCTGCACGCGCTTGATGCCGGCGTCCTTCGCGGCTTTCTGCAACTCGGCCACGATCGTCGATGACAACGTGCGACGGCTCATGAAATACGTCTGCAAGAACGAGTCGCCACTGCTCCGGGCCTGTTCGATCTTGGCCACCAGAGCGCGCGTGCGCTGCAGTTGAATCTGCTCACGCTTCAACTGCAACCCCATATCCGTGAGCTGCTGATTCAATTCCTCAGCCGATCCGCCGAGTGGCTGGAAGATCGCATACGCCGCTGTCAAATTCGCCAGAAGCAGCACACCTAGTACGACGCGCGCCACCACCCGTGGATCCTTCGTCCAATTGGACGGGACGGCGGGTAAGTTCAACTTAAAGCTTCTGAACATAATTCACCGAAATTCGGCTGCGAAATAAGGGTTCCGTCTGCGACGGGGGAATCGTCGTGTGAACGGTGGTTCTCCCGAAAACGCTGGACGACTCGAGCTGCATGACGAAATTCACGATCGAGTCGCTGGACAGGGAACCCACCACCATATCGAGCAACAGGTCGTTATTCGGATTGATCTGCGGACGCACAGTCATTACCCTGACGTTCGGAGGAATCACGGTCTCCAAGTCGGAGAAAATGCGTGTCCAGCTCACACCCTTGCGCGACAGCAGTTCATTGATGAACACGCTGCGATTGAGCACTTCGGCATTCTGCTGCTGCCGGAGCGTTGCTTCCAAGCGTCCGCGCTCCTTCGCGATCGCATTCAACTGCGCCTGTGTGCTGGCGATGGCGGTGCGCGCTTCGGCCGCCCGTGCACGCTCGGAAACAGCCAAATAGACCAGCACCGCCAGCATCACTACCAGCATCGCTCCAACCACGATCGAGCCCGCAATCAATGGCCGGTCGCGGCGAAACGGTTCGCTGGCAAGATTGATTCCTACCCTCATGCGGCGCTCACTCCTGCTCCATCGCTCATCGACTGCAGATACCCATGCAGCCCCGCGTCGAACTGATTCGGTGTGCCAAATCTGGAACGCAGCACCTCGACAGGAACTCCCAAGTCGGCTTCCCAGCCGTCAAGGTCGCCCATGCCGCAGAACAACAAGCGTGCTGGTTTTGTATTGTACTGGTCTTCGATGAAAGCCAGCGTCGGATACAGCACGGCGAGCGCTTCCTCGCGCGTCGTTTCCGTGAGTTCGACAGTCCGCACCAGCTTCACCACACCCGATTGCTGCACGATAACGGTCAATACGCGTCCATTCATCCGCGCGATCACGGAGATATCAGGCCGGCGCTCTAAGTCCAACATGGCGATGCCAGACGTCGTGACCCGTCCGGGATGCAGTCCGGCCGACCGGAACGGCGCCTCGTAGCGCGAGACGATCTCGAGCGCAGCCGCGACCACCACCACTTCCGTGCCTTTGCCCTTCGCGGTCTGCGGGAAATAGCTCACCACCGCCGACTCCACATCGAACGGAACGCTGCGTTTCATCCGGAATCGGACCAGCGACAACTGCTCCTTCGGATCGGCCGGAAACGAATCGAACCCAAGCACCGAAACGCGCGCGCAAAAATCTGGCAGAATCAACACAGCACGGCCTCGCTTGCGGCCGCTCATCGGGCCCGTGACGGCCCGCACCTTGTCGGCGAGCGCGTCCGCCTTCACCACGTTATCGGCCACGGGAGAAGGCGCCAGGATACCGGCCTCCAGCGGCTCAAACGCCGGCGCCGCCATGCCGGGACGCACATACGCAATTCCGGCTTCCGACAATTCGAAGATGTAGTCGGGCGGCGGGTCCTGAATCCATTTCAGCAGCGGATTGGCCATATCAGTCGATGAACGTCACCTTGTTGATTTCTTTCAGCGTCGAAATGCCCAGCCGCACCTTTTCAATCGCCGATTCGCGGAGGAAGGTCATACCTTCCTCCTTCGCCAAACGCTTCAGGTCCGACGTGGGCCGCTTCATCAGAATCATCTCTCGAATCCGCTCGCTCAAATCGAGCAGTTCATGAATCGCCGTTCGGCCGCGGAACCCGGTGCCGCCGCATTCAAAGCAACCTGCCCCTTCGTACATCGCCACATCCCGCCATTCCTCGGGATTCAAGCCGCTTTCCACCAGATATGCATCCGGATAATAGACGCGCTTCTTGCAGTGCTCACAGATCACGCGCACCAGCCGCTGGGCCAGGATGCAGTTCAAGGCCGCGACAAAGTTATACGGCTCCACGCCCATGTTCAAAAAGCGTCCCAGCACGTCGAACACGTTATTGGCGTGAACGGTAGTGAACACCAGGTGGCCAGTGAGCGCGGCGTTGATCGCGATCTGCGCCGTTTCCTGGTCACGAATTTCGCCGACCATGATCTTGTCCGGATCATGGCGCAGAATCGATCGCAGTCCGCGAGCGAACGTCAAACCCTTCTTCTCATTCACCGGGATCTGGGTGATGCCCTTCAACTGATACTCGACCGGATCTTCAATGGTGATGATCTTGTCTTCATCATTCTTGATCTCGCTTAGAGCCGCATACAGCGTGGTTGTCTTACCGGAGCCGGTAGGACCGGTCACCAGCACCATTCCATACGGCTCCTTAATGTAGCGAGCAAACTTCGTCTGATCCGCCTCCGCAAAGCCGACTACATCCAAACTGAGCTTGGAGAACTTCTCGCTCATCGACTCTTTGTCGAGCACGCGGAGCACAGCGTCCTCCCCATGAATCGTGGGCATGATTGACACACGAAAATCGATCAGGCGACCCTTATACCGGACCCGGAAACGACCGTCCTGCGGGACGCGCCGCTCGGCGATGTCGAGCTCGCTCATCACCTTGATACGCGAAATGATGGCAGAGTGCCAATCCTTGGCAATCGGTGGCATCGCATAGTGCAGCACGCCGTCGATGCGGTACTTGATCGCCACCTCGCCGTCCCGAGTCTCCACGTGAATGTCACTCGCGCGGCGTTCCAGCGCGCTGAAGATTGTGGTATCCACCAGTTTAATGACCGGCGCAATATCGCTATCGGCCGCCGCCAGCTTGTCGATCGAAAGCGTCTCGTCCGCATTTTCCTCGCTCACAACATCGAGCGCGAAGCCTTCGGTAACCTCTTCCAGCACACGCTGCGATTGCTCGGTCTTCTTCAGAAGATCCGAGATCTGCGAAAGCGTCGCCACCTTCACCCGCAGCTTCTTCTTCAGCACAATCGACAGCTCGTCGATCAGGTTCAGATTGCGAGGATCAGCCAGCGCGATCTCAAGGGTCCCGTTCTGCGCGTGCAACGGCACAAAGTTGTAGCGGAACATCAGGTCCACAGGGACCGAGTGAAACAGATCGTGATCGATCTTGCCTTCGCGAAGGTCCACGTACTCGCAGCGGTAGCGAGCGGCCAGCGACTGCGCCTGGTGCGCCTCCTGATCCGGGGAAAGCTTAGTGATCTCTGCCGCCATACGCGTCAACCTCCCATCGTATCGGCCAGAGAGAAGATCGGCAGATACAACGCAATCAATACAAACGCTACAAACACGCCCATGAAGATCATGATCGCGGGCTCAATCAGGGACAACGCCGCTTGCATGCGTGTGCTCACGTCGTCTTCATAAAAATCGGCGACGCTGTTCAACATCGCCGGAAGCGCGCCCGTCGATTCGCCCACCTCCACCATGTCGATGGATAGACCCGGGAAGATTCCGGTGGCGGTAAGCGAACTCGAAAGCGTCTGCCCCTCGCGGACCATACGTACGGCTTTCGCAAGCGCCTGCTTCAGCAACGGAGTCCCCAAAGACTCAGACGCCGTTCCCAGCGCCTGCACCAGCGGAATGCCGCCCTGTAGCAGAGTGCTTAAGATGCGCGCGAACTGCGCCACCTGGTACTTCACCCATATATCGCCAAATACGGGAACCCGCAGCTTCACCGCGTCGATCTTCATTCGCGCCGATTCGCCGCGCGACCACATCCGAAACCCAATCCCCGCCCCAACCAGTCCCAGCGCGCCGAACAACACATAATTGCGAGCTGTGGTTCCAACCGCAATTAAAACCTGCGTCATCAACGGCAGTTCGGTCTGCATGCTCCCGTACAACTGCGCGAAGTTCGGCACCACGTAGGTAACGAGAAAGATCACCAGGCCGATCACCAGCACCACAAGGAACGTGGGATAGATCAGCGAGACCAGAACCTTCTTGCGAATCGCCAAAGCCGTCCGTTGATACGCAATGAATCGGTCCAATACTTCAGCGAGCGCGCCCGACTTCTCGCCCGCGAGTACTGACGTCACATACACCGATGGGAAAATCGACTGCCTTTCAAAGGCATCCGACAACAGCGACCCGCGCCGCACGTCATCCCGCACAGCCTTGATGTAGGGCCCAAGCTTCGGGTCCACCAAGCGGTCCGCCAGCAGATCCAAACCCTTCAGGATCGGCAGCCCGGCTTTGATCAAGGTGACGAACTGCTGGTTGAAGATCAGGAACTTCTCGATGTTCAGCTTCTTGGCGTTGCCACCGAGCGACGCGCCGAAAGCGGCCATTTGCCCCTTGGGCTTGACTGAATACACCAGGAAGCCCTGCTGCACCATGCGGTCGCGGAGTTCCTGCTCGGACGCCGCTTCCGCAACCTGGTTGTGAATGGCCCCACGGGCGTCGGCGTACTTAAGAACGAACTCGGCCACTGATTCCTACTTCGCCTCCGGCAGATTCTCCGCCCACGTGGCGCCCGTAGGCAACGTGAACTTGAACAGCGACTCGTCCAGCGCGGGATTTACCCGCTCGTTTGAGAAGCGGAAAATCAGCACCGCGTCGTCGTGACCGCTCACGATGAGCTGCTTGATTTCGTTCTTCGGTGTGACCGTGAATTCCACTTGCTTGTACGGCAGCTTCTCCGACTTCGGCCGGGCGATCAGCAGCTTGTCGCCGCCTTCGCTCTTCAGCTTGAAATCGGTGAAGTCCTTCTCGAAGTCCAACTTGCCGAGGAGGAACGCGAGCGGCGCACGAAAATCCTCGCTTTGCTTCAGATTCGTCTTCTCGGCACGCTTGGAAATGGGGTTGTAGTAGTAGATGAGTTTACCGTCGGAAAGGAACAGCTTTCCCGCGGGCTCGCTATACTCCCAGCGCATCTTCCCCGGCTTCCGGAGTGACAATTCCCCAGCTTCGGCCCGACGCGGCCTTCCGGCTCCCACGTAACGCTCCTCGAACGTGATTTGAAGCGTTTTCGCCTTGTTGTACCGGGTCTCCATGCCCTCTAAAACGGCTGCGAGTTGGGGGTCAATAGCCGCAAACAGGGGCGCCGCGGCCAGCCAAAACACAAATCGGGTCACAAAGTTATGACGTATCGGGGGACTGGGACGTTCAACCGGCGGGGAAAAAAGCGATCGGGAGGGCGCGAACACCCTCCCGATATCGGACCTGCCGCCAATTAGCGGTAGGTGACGGTCTTCTGCGAACCAGACGAGGCGATGATGTTGCCCAAATCGAGACCAGTCGCCGTAAAGGACACAGGCTGCGTCACGTTATTCAGCGTAAGGAACCCGATATTGTCGCCGACGGTTGCGGGAAGCGCCGAAAGCACGTATGCCGGAATGGTGAACGTTCCAGCGCTCGCGCGCTCGATGCAGGTGAAAACCGCTCCGCCGGTCGCCCCAAAAGAGGAAGCGCCCAGGATGACCACGTACCCTTGCGGATCACCACCGCTCCAGGTGACCGTCTGGCCAGCCGAACGCGTAACCTGATTTACAGCCGCCATGTTGGTCCAGTTGAGCAGGGTCGGTAGGGTTAAACGCGCCGAGAACGCGCCAACGGTGCTGCCGCCAGGACCGGTGATCGTGTAGGAGCCCGGGTCGAGGAATGGAGGACCACCGCTTCCCGGCAGGCCTGGGATGTTCGGAACACCAGGAATGTTAATGGACGAGGCGAGCGTAGCCGAGTAGATGCCGGGGCTGATCCGCTCCAACTGCTTGGTGCCGTTCGGTCCGGTAATCGTTAGCGACGCGCCTGCATCCAGGGGCGTGGGCTGCTGAACGTCTACTACACGCGGCTCTTGACCGGTATAGCTCAGAACGGTGCACGAGCCGGGAGCAGTGGCCGCTCCACTCGTCGAACCGAGCCCCTGCGATGAGATCACCTGATTGAAGTTATAAGCGTAAAAAGCGCCCGTGCCCAAGTCGGCCGTCATGGCGGCGGAGCCGACGCCCGGAACCGACAGGTTCGAGTTGGTTCGCGCCAGCACGATGCTTCCGATCCGGAAGTTATTGTTGCGCTGTGCCGATTCAAGCTGCGCGCCCGTCAGGCCCGTTGTGTCGCTGCACGCGCCGCCGTTGCGAGCAATCGACATGGTCGCGAAGTTGCTGACGTTGTCACCGGCTCTCACCACGACAGGCACATAGCAGCCCTCGGGAGCATTCTGCGGGACGGTCACGTTGATCTGATCCAAACCTACGAAGCTCGACCGACCCTTGTACAGAACGTTCGCTCGCTGGCCCCCGATATAAACTTCAACTGCCGTCGGCAGATCCGCGATGGTCGGCGCTTGACCCGCTTCGTTCGGCGTGGTGACCGGGCCCAATCCTGTGCCCCAGATGATCGCGACGCCACCCGGCCGCGCGCTCTCGGTCAGTGTGTTCAGGCGGATGTCGGTTCCGCTCAAAGCATTCTGAACAATGCCGGGCCCGCTGCCTGCCTGGTTCAACGTGAAGATGCCGAAAGACGAATCGACCACACGAATGGGCGCGGTGGCGCTCGTCTGGCCGTTGTAGGTCACGGTGACCGTACCCGTCCCTGAGGGCGTGTTGGAGGGAAGGATCGCCGCCACTTGGTTCGCCGACGTGTAGTACATATACGCGTCCACCGTGGTTCCGCCGACGGTAACCTTGATCGACGTACCCGCCAACTCCCTTGGGAAGGGCAGGCTCGAGTTCACCTGAATCTGCGCTGGGCCCATGTTCTGCCCCTTAATGACAAAGAACGAGCCGCGTGCGACGGCGCCGTTGGGAAGATCAGGGCTGACGTAACTGGCCGCATTGGTAACTGCGCCAGCGGTAATTCTCGGCTGCGCGTACGCGACAGCCGCGAGCGCCACACCCACTAAAATTCTAGATAAAGACTTCAACATCCAAAAACCTCCATATCCTTACATGCGCGAGAAAGCGCGACAAACCGGCTCACCCTTCTTTAGGAGCAATTCCGAGAGACTTCATCTTTCGATAAAGATTGCTGCGCTCCAAGCCCAGCAATTCGGCCGTTCGAGTGACGTTCCCTTGCGTTTCTTCGAGTTTCTTTAGAATATACTCTCGCTCGGCTGCCTCGCGGACTTCCTGTAAGCTGCCGAACCGATCCACGGTCTGTTCGAACACCTGCCGCCTC
>DASQDN010000501.1:0-3536 GCA_035634155.1 Bryobacteraceae bacterium
AGCATCGGTAAGGTATTGGATCGTCGCCAGCACGTCAGGAAACGTGGCGCTTGGGATGATGCCGTCAAGCAGCCCCGGGTAGTTGTCCGCGATCTGCACCTGCTGGTAAGCCCCGCCCGATCCGCCGCGTCCGAATGTGAAGAGAGGCTCCCCGTAGCGCTCGATGAAGTGCTCTTTCACCATCATCATCGTCTCGGCCGCTGTCACATCCTGGCAATTGTTGCCAAACACATTGAGACTCGCCGAAGCGTACGCGTACCCGGAGCCCAGCACAAAGTCGGTGAGCGAACCGGGAGGCACGTTCGTCAAGTTGAGCGCGGTAGTTTTCCCTTGCCGGTACCAGCCCTCCGTACATCCACCGCCAAACGAGTAAAGCAGCCGCCGATTCCATTTGGCCAGCATCGCGATCTGGTAGATGGCTCGATTGATGGTTCCCGTCTCAACACGCACGATGTACGGCACAGACTCCCCGGTCGAAGTGACTGTGCTTGCGATATCGGCAGGGAGTTCCGTGTTGGATGGAAGCACCTTCAGTTGCCCTCCCGCCGTGGACCGATACAGATACTGGACGACGGTACGCGCGCTGCAGTTCGCATCGATGGGCTCGCCAAGTATGCTTCCGTCCGGGAGCTCAAACGTGGAGGTTTCACAGACGAAGGGCTGCTGGTGCGGTCCGGAGAACACCGGTCCGGTGGTTGGGTGATTGATGATCTTTAGCGAAGCAGCGGGCGTGGCGTCTTCGCGTGATCGGAACACTTCCACGACGTTGTCGCCGAGGCTCAGCCCGCGCAGCAGAGCCGCCCCGTTGGAGAAGGCCGAGGTAACATCCGACCCGTTCTGCTTCACGACGAAGCGCTCCGAAGGAGCCTTTACACGTACCAGGACATCGCCGCCCGTCACGTTGGCCGCCTTTGTGGACACGGTAGTGATTTCGTAAACGGCGCCGGGCGCAGCCGCGAAACACCCCAGCAGGCAAACCGCGAACTTCATGCAGGATACGGAAACAGCGTTCCGCGACCGAGCAGCCACTGAGGATCCAGGCGGCGCTTCACAGACATCATCGCGTCGATGTGTTCGGGCGCGTATTGCAGTTTCAAGAGATGCGCCTTCTGCTTGCCGAGTCCATGCTCGGCCGAAATGACGCCGCCCATAGCGATCACTTCATGTGCCAGGTCCATCAACAAAGCGCTGGCCGTTTCTGCCTGTTGCGGCGTTTCAGGCACAACGTTGATGTGAACATGCGCATCGCCGATGTGACCGAAGCACATGTACAAACCGATGTCGCTGGCGTCCAGGCGTTGATGATACATCTGCAGTACTTCGCGCGAGCGGTGCAGCGGCACGGCGTAATCGGTGCCGATCTGCTTGAACCCGCGTCTGCGCACTGTGTCGATGACGACTTCAGGCAGCGCATGCCGGAAGCGGCGGAAGCGCTCGCGATCGTCGGCGCTGACCGCAAACCAGGAGTCGTCAATCAATGCCGAGGCGTCCTGTAGCCGTTGTTCCCACTCGTCGAGATCGGCCTCGCCCTCGGACTCGATCAGAAGCGCCGCCTGGGCGGCTGCCGGAACATCAAATCTGGTTTGGATGATGTCGAGCGCCTTGCGGTCGACATACTCGAGCATCCGCAGCGTCGGCAAAGGCCGCCACGCCTCCACCGCATCCAGCGCGTCGTCATCGCTTGGAAAGAAAATGATCGCGGTGAAGAGTTGCTCCACGATGGGCAGCAACGCCAGTTCGGCCTCCATCACGACGCACAGAGTACCTTCCGAGCCGCAGATCAGATCGATCCAGTCCATGCCGGGCTGGAGCGGATAACCGGCTGTGAACTTGGTCGTCTTCGGCATCGGGATCGCCGGAACCGGGAAGTCGATCTTGTCACCCTTGCGGAATTCGACGACGCGACCATCCATGAAGGCAGCTCGTATGGCTTTGACGTGACGGCGCGTGCTGCCATATCGGAAGCTGCGCGATCCGCTGGCATTGGTGGCGATCGTGCCGCCGACAGAGGAATTGATTTCAGTGGGATCAGGAGCGTAGAACTGACCGGAAGGCCGCGCTGCATCCCGAACCTCGAGCAGCGACCGGGCGGCGCCGACTCGAGCGAAGCCGCGTTCAATATCGAGGCGGAGAAACTTCTCCAACGACATCACCCAGCCGCCCTGAGCGACGCGACCGCCGGTTAATCCGTATCCGGCTCCTACAACGGTAAGGGGGGCCTGGGCTTGCGAGGCCGCGAGAATGATCTCGACGACCTCACTCTCATTGGCAGGCGCCAACACCTTCTCGGCCCACCCGGAAAAGCCGGACGCGTCGATCACATAGGTCGACGCGTCCGATCGTGTGTCAATCATTGCAACCCAACAACTACTTTTCAGAGCCTTCGGTCGGAGCCACACCGCGCTGACCACCGGTAGCCGTAGTCGGGCTGCCGAGCGCGCTCTTGGCGCCCGCGCTGATCAACTGAGCTTCCCCGGGACCTTGGAAGAACGTGAATCCCGGGCGATCCTTCCACGCCAGCGGACCTGCCAACTTCTTGCCCGCCTTCAGAGTCTCATCGTGGATGCGCTTGATGAGCGCTTCGTACTTCGGGTCGCCCTGCTTCAATCCCGTGAAGCTGCTGAGATCCGTGCTGGCGGCAAAGATCACGTCGACACCGTCCACCGCAGCCATCTTATCGGCGATATCCACGCCGAGTTGGGACTCGATCATAGATACGATCATGATGTTGTCGTTGGCGATCTGGCGATAGTCGTTGCCCCATAGCGTGCGATACTGGCCGCCGCCCTGGCTACGCTTGCCTCGAGGCGGGTACATGGCGAACTTGATCGCATTCTTGATTTTCTCGACATCATCCACCATCGGCACGATGATGCCAAGCGCGCCGAGGTCCACTGCCTTCTGGACATCGCCTTCGGTCGCATCCGGCACGCGAACGAATGGAATTGCCGGCGCCCCTTTGCAGTGAGCGATCATGCGGGCCACTTCCTGGTAGGTCAAGGTGCTGTGCTGCATCTCGATCCAAAGGAAGTCGAATCCCGAGTTCGCCATCGCGCAGTAGGCGTCCGGATCGGAGAAGTACACCGTTCCGCCGACAACCTGCTTTCCGGCCGCGAGCTTGGTCTTAACGGTGTTAATGATCTTGGATTGGGCAGCTTGCTGCGCCTGCAGAACCGCGGGCATTGCGCACGACAGCAGACCAGCAATGGTTAGGAGCACCTTAGGTGTAGATCTCATAGTCCTCTCATTCTCTTGGCGGCGGTCCCGCTGAATGTGAACCCGCTCGCAGTGGTTTATCGTATACCACTCGGTCTGGACGATCAGTCGAGGCCCGCTGGTTACCCGTCCCACGGCTTAGGACGCTCGTTTGCTCGCGGCCTTCTTTGTCGTGGATTTCTTCCGCGTCGATTGCTTGCGGGCCTTGCCTGCCGCTATATCCTGCATCGCCTTCTTTCGAGTGGCCTCCGGGGCAGTGCCTTTCTTCGGGGGAGGCACATCTTTTCCGGCGCGGCGCGCCTTGGATAGGCCGATGGCTA
>DASQDN010000502.1:0-2406 GCA_035634155.1 Bryobacteraceae bacterium
ATATAATCGACGCTACGACACTGTACCAAGCGCGCATTGCCGCGCAGCAGGTGGAAGGGTCGGTGTCGCGGCGCATTGCTCCTTACAAGGAGCAGTTGCTCGAGTTGATTTCTCTGTTGGAAGCCGGCATTGATTTTGCCGAGGACGACATCGATGTTGCTCCGGATGTGGAGTTGCTGCGACGGTTAAGCCCGATTGAAGAAGGGTTAATGAAGCTGGCGCGGAGCTTCGCGTTCGGCAAATTGGTGCATGAAGGTTTCACCCTGGCGATCGTGGGCCGTCCTAATGTGGGGAAAAGCAGTTTATTCAACCGTCTGATTGAGCAGGATCGGGCAATTGTGACGGATATTCCGGGCACTACGCGCGATACGGTCTCAGAGACCACATCCTTAAACGGCATCCCTGTACGATTTGTCGATACGGCAGGGATTCGCGTGGGCGAGGATCGTGTGGAGCAACTCGGAATCGAGCGCAGCTATCAGGCGATGGTGGATGCAGATCTGACGATCGTTGTGTTGGATGCGACCGAGTCCTTGCACGCCGACGACGAGCGTCTGTTGGAGCGGGCGGCGCGGAAAGTGGTGGTAGCGAATAAGATTGACGCGGGTTCGAACATTGTCGAAGGGGCGATTCGTGTGTCGGCGCTGACCGGCGAGGGGATCCAAATATTGCGCGAAGCCATCGTGGTGTCGATGGCGCCGCAAGTGGAGCACGAAGCCGGTTTCATCACGAGCATCCGCCATGAGTCTTTACTTCGAGAAAGCTTGCAGGCGCTGGCGGCAGCGCGAGGCGCAATCGAGGCACACATTCCGCACGAGATGCTGTTGATCGATTTGTACAGCGCGCTTCGTCCCATTGACGCGATTACCGGCGCCACCACGGCCGACGATATTCTGAATCGAATTTTTTCCACATTCTGCATCGGCAAATAAAACCGTCGTAAAATGCTTCAGCATGGACGGCTTCCCGTTGCTGCGCCAAGTAGCCGAAGCGTATCGGAATCTGAAGACGCTTTCGGTGGAGGCGGTCATCCTGACTGAGCAGGGCGATGAAGATTCAAGTAGCACGCAACGACAACGGTTTCGCTTCTTCTACGCAGCGCCCAACTTCATACGGTTTGAACGACTAGGACCGAGTGGAGTCACGGTAATCGCCGATGGCGTGACCCTGCACACACTGATGCGCTTCTCCCCAATGCGGGGCATACCTCGTTACACAGCCGTTCGCATGGCAGAGATGGCTTGGCGACCGCACGCGTTCCGGCCCGAGTTTTCCTTCGCACCGAGTGACGCGTTGCTGTTTGACCGAATTGCCGAGAATGTCACGCGCGCGGAGATCGTTCGAGAGGAAGAGGGCTGTTCTGTTGTATCGGTCAGCTATGAACGCCACGAACCGCCGCACTTCCTGGTTCCCGGACCTTCGATCCTGTTCTGGATCGATTCAAAGACTCGGATGGTCATGCGGCAGCAGAGCACGCAGGGACACCGGCATCCAGAGGACGAGGAGGTTAACTGGAGCCAGCATACAACCTTGCTCGAAGAGATGCGGATCGACGCACCATTGGCAGAGGGCACTTTTGTGTGCGTTCCTCCACCGGACGTGGAGCCGGAAACGGGCAGTCGCTGCGGGATCGGTAGCGGCCGCGGCTTCGCCCTACAGACTGGCAAAGATGGCTACGGCGTGGAGCATCGCGGATCTCATCATTGGGACGACAAGACGTTCGTAGAAGACGCCGATTGGAAGCTAGACGCCGTAAGCTTCCACATCCAGCGCCGTTTTGCCCTTGACGCAGATGCGAAATCGTTGCGCGTCGAGGAGCGAATCACAGGTCCGACCGGAGAAGAAAAAGCTGCGAGCTTCACCTTTCGCATCGGCACTGACTAGCGCACATGCCAAACAACTCCTCGGCGACAAGGTTGCACTATGAACTGGTCCGCAGCCTCCTGGAGCGATCCGTATGCGCCCCGACATCCGAGCTTCGCGCATTGCTCGGGATCTCCGGCGCGGAACTAGATCGCCTCTTTGAGGAGTTGGCCGCCCTACATGGAGTTGTGCTCCATCCGCATACATGCGAGCCCTGGGTTGTTCACCCTTTCTCTCTTACACCGACTCTGAACTACATCGAGGGAGAACGCGGGGCGTGGTGGACTCCGTGCCTATGGTGTGGATTCGGCGTCGCTACTCTGGCCGGCGGCGCAACACGCCTTCATACCCGCCTTGGAGCGGAAGTGGAGCCGATCGTGATCGATGCTAAGGACGGTGAGCCCGTTACGCGTGACGACTTATGGGTCCACTTCGCAGTGCCGCCAGCTCAGGCCTGGAACAACGTTCACCAACATTGCGCTATGGTGTTACCTTTCCGATCACCCGCGGACATCTCAGACTGGAGCCGGCGCCATGGTCTTC